>CAXTFS010000027.1:0-17886 GCA_964243395.1 uncultured Acidobacteriaceae bacterium
GCACAGCAGCGCGTCACCGGTGTACAGCGTGCCATCGCGTTCATCGAAGAAGCTTGCGTGCCCGGGCGTATGTCCCGGCGTCGTAATCACGCGCAGTGAGCCGAAGAGCTCGCCGTCGTTGACGAAATGTGTGGGCGACGTGTTGATGCCGGGCAAACCACCCTTGGCTTTGAACTGGGGCTCACCTGGTTCAGGTTCCTTGTTCGGAGGCTTGCTCAGCAGGCGCGCATCCCGCGCCGTGATCGCGAGATCGGCCTTGCCCAGATCGGCAACCAGTTCGTCCACCGAGCCCACGTGATCCACGTGCGCATGGGTCAGCAGGATGCGTGCGATCGGCTCTGATCCGATGGCGCGAGCCGTCTTGATGATGTCCTTGCCGGCACCCCGGATCGTTGTGTCGATCAGGGTATAGCTGTCCGACTCGCGCACCAGGTAACAGTTCATCAGGCCAAGACGGGTGAACTGGCGTGCGTGCGTGCCGGCGGGGTCAACCTTCATTCACGATCTCCTTGCGCTGCGCTGGTTTGGATGCTGCTTTGCAGGAGAAGCATCCCTCCCGTCGAATACACGTTTCAGTATGGACGTTGGCCGCGCCATTGAAGCTGCGTGGCGCGCGATTCGCCAGAGCCGCGCAGGAGCCCACGGGCTACACTTGAAACATGCCGGCGCACGAACAGCCAAACGGGGCCATGCAGCGGATTCTGAAGTTTTCGCTCGCCCTGACGTTCCTCTATGTTCTCGCGACCTTTGTGTTTGGATTGCGGGCCCATTCCCTGGCATTGATCTCCGAGGCCGGCCATAACGTCTCCGATTTTGCCGCGCTGGCGCTGAGCTTCGTCGCAGTCTGGCTGCAATCGCGTCCCGCCACCGAAGAGCGTACCTTCGGCTACCAGCGCGCCGGGGTGCTGGCCGGCTTTGTCAACGCGCTCAGCCTGCTTGCCCTGGCCATCTGGATTGCCGTGGACGCCATCATGCGGCTGTTTCATCCCGTGACGGTGGAACCGCACGTCATGATGGCTGTCGCTGCCGCGGGTGTCGTGATGAATGGCCTAATCGCCGGTCTGCTCTGGCGCTTTTCAGGCGATGTCAACATCCGCAGCGTCTTTGTGCACATGCTGGGTGACACGGTCTCCACGGCTGCGGTGATCGTCGGTGGCCTGCTGATCGCGGTCACGCACCAGCAATGGATCGACCCGCTGCTCTCTTTCATCATTGCTGCGATGATCCTGTGGAGCTCCTACGGCATCATCCGCGAGACATTGCACATCCTTCTCGAAGGCACGCCAAAGACAGTCGATCTGGCCGAGATCCGTACTGCCATGCGTGGCATCAACGGCGTGCTGGATGTGCATGATCTGCACATCTGGAGCCTGACGTCGCAGTCGCATGCGCTGGCCAGCCACGTGCAGGTCAACGAGATGTCCCTGGTGGACTGCGAAGCTGTGCTGGACCGCATGAACCACCAGTTGCGCGATCATTTCGGCATCCATCACACAACGATTCAGCTGGAAGTCACGCCGTGCGTCACGGTGGACGGCTGTTCTTCACCGCCCAAACCCGACGTAATCGACGGGCACTCGCACCACCATCACGGTCCCGGCGGCCACAGCCACGATCATGGGCACGCCCACGCTCACTAGCAAAAGGAAAGGCGCTCCCGGGGAGCGCCTTTCGTCGTTGAACTCCACTTACACCAACTGTGCGTCGAGCGAGATCTCCGCGGCCTTGAGCAGGCGCGAGATCGGGCAGCCTTCCTTGGCCTTGTTCGCGAGTTCGTCGAACTGCTGCTTCTCGATGCCGACAATGCGGGCACGAGTCTTCAGGTGAATCTTCGTGATCGTCGGGCCATCGTCGGTCTTTTCCATCGTGACCGTAGCGGTCGTCTCCAGCTGCTGCGGCGCCTTGTCCACCGACGAAAGCTGCCCGGAGAGCGCCATCGTGAAGCAACCGGCATGCGCGGCCGCGATCAGTTCCTCAGGGTTCGTTCCCTGGCCATTCTCAAACCTTGTGTTGAAGCTGTACTGCTGCTCATGCAGAACGCCGCTCTGCGTGCTGAGTACGCCCTTGCCGTCCTTCAAACCACCCTGCCAAATTGCCGATGCGCTGCGATCCATGTGTCGAAAACTCCTTCCGGCGCAACAATGCGCCACCGTTACTTCGATGCCGGGAGCGCGCGACGGGTTCGTGAACAGTCACGGACCTAAGTCCCATGCATCCAGACGAACCGGCCGATAAACAGCAGGGCCAGCAGATACAACATCCAGTGCTGACGGCGGGCGCGGCCGGTGGCGATCTCAAGCGCGGCAAAGCTGATGATGCCGAAGCTCAGACCGGTCGCGATCGAGTAGGTCAAGGGAATCGTCAGCAGCGTGAGAAACGCAGGGATGGCGATGCGGGGCTCGTCCCAATCGATGCGCGCGGCGCTGGCCACCATCAGCGCGCCGACGAGGATCAGCGCCGGAGCCGTAGCGAAGCTGGGGATCGCACCCACGATGGGCGCAATGAAGATCGAGAGCAGAAACAGCAATCCCGTGACGATCGCCGTCACCCCGCTGCGACCACCGGCCGCGACGCCGGCAGCGCTTTCCACGTAGCTGGTGACCGTGGACGTGCCCGCCAGGGAGCCGATCACAGTGGACGCCGCATCGGCGAAGAAGATACGGTCCAGGCGCGGGATCGTGCCATCCGGGCTGATCAAGCCGGCACGCTCCGTCACCGCGACCAGCGTGCCGATGTTGTCGAACAGGTCGACAAACAGGAAGACGAAGATGATCTCCAGCGCGTTGAGCCGCAGCGCCCCACGCAGGTCCAGGTGGAAGGCCGTGGCACGGATCGCCATGGGATTCAGCGTGGCCGGCTGCCAGTGCACCTGGTGAAACGCAATGCCCACCACCAGCGTGCCCAGCACGCCCAGCAGCATCGCTGCCCGCACGCGCAAGGCCTGCAAAATCGCGATCAGTGCGATGCCGAACACCGCAAGCAGCGTCGTGGGTGCATGCAGGTTGCCGAGCGTCACCGTGGTCGCCGGGCTGGGCACGATCAAGCCCGCGTTGCGCAGGCCAATAAAGGCGATGAAGAGCCCGATGCCGCCCGCAACTGCCGCATGCAGCTGGTACGGAATCGCCGCGAGCAGGCGCTGCCGGATGCCGCCGATCGTGAGCAGCAGAAAGATTACGCCTGAAAGAAAAACAGCGCCCAGGGCGGTCTGCCAGGGTACGCCCATGCCCTTCACGACCGTGTAGGTGAAGTAGGCGTTCAGCCCCATACCCGGCGCGAGTGCCAGCGGATAGTTGGCTATAGCGCCCATCAGGATGGACCCAACCGCAGCGCACAGGCAGGTCGCGACGGTGACTGCCGCGATGGGCATGCCTGTCTCGCTGAGGATGGAAGGATTGACGAAGATGATGTAGGCCATCGTCACAAAGGTCGTGAGCCCGGCGAGCACCTCCGTGCGCCACGTCGTGCCGAGTTCGGCAAAGTGGAAGTACAGCTCCAGACGACGGCGCATCGGCAGGCTCCGGGGAACAACGTAAATTTGTGGCTTGGCTTCGTTCAGCATAGCTTGGATACGACGGAAAGCTTGCGCGAGCAAGCACGCACGAGGACAGACATGACGGCCGATGACGTAAAACGCACTCTTGGACTGCAACCGCATCCGCGTGAGGGCGGCTGGTTCGCGGAGACCTATCAGTCAGGGGCCATGTTGCCCGCGTCGGTCTTCGTCAACTCATCCGACCCCGCGATCTACGGCGGACCGCGTCGCCTCAGCACGGCGATTTACTACCTGCTGGAGCCGGGCACCTTCAGCGAAATGCACCGGCTCGGCTCAGACGAGGTCTTCCATCACTATGCCGGGGAGGCCGTAGAAATGCTGCAGCTGTGGCCGCACAACCGCATCGAACGCGTGATGCTCGGCCGGGATCTCGCCGCGGGCCAACAGCCGCAGCTCGTTGTGCCACGCGGTGTGTGGCAGGGCTCACGTCTGATCGCCGGCGGCACCTGGGCGCTGCTGGGGTGCACCGTGAGCCCGGGCTTTGACTATGCTGACTACGAGTCCGGCACGCGCGAGGAAATGCTCTCCGGCTGGCCTGCAGCGCGAGATCTCATCCGTGCTTTAACCCGCGACGGTGCGCACTAGCGCCCCTGCCGTACTTAAGGGCGAGGTGAAGCGTTGCTTGCAGGGCAGAGGCAGTCGTGGAACGCAGCGGGCCTTTGCTCCCGGATGGCGCACGCATACGCCGGCCAGATCTGTCCGAGGCCGAGAGCGTACAGGCCGAAATCGCCAGCGTAGAAGTGCTGGCGGAAGGCGAGGCTACGCGGCGCCTGGCCGGTGCGGTCGCTCGCGAAGCCGTCTGCGAGCTCCGTGGCGGAGGCGGCCGAAAAGTCAGGCAGGTGATACGCGGTGGAGAACCGATAGCCCTCGGTCCACGGTGGCGTCGATCCCTCCGGCCCTGGCGAGACCATCGTGCGCCAATCCTTCAACACCGCCGTGTGCGGGTCGATTGACGCCACCAGAAACGCCGGATGATTGCCGAAGTAGGGCGTCACAGAGGGCACGAGTTTCGCTGGAATCGCAACATCGGCGCCGTTATCGCCGGCGCGATGCAGCAGCCGGATCTCGTCCATGTGCGTGTGCCCGAACAGCGCGAGCCGAACGACGTCGCTGTAGTCGAGCAACGTGTCCGCAAGGGTTCCATCGGCGAAAAAGGGCTGCGGCTCAGCGGAGCAGAGCTCGTTCGGCCGCAGGACATAACGGTGAAACGAGGCATAGACATCGATGCCGGGCGGGATGTGCGCCATCACCCAGGCATGCTCGCCGTGCGCACGTGCCGCACTGAGCTGCGCACGCAGCCAGTCGGTCTGCGCCCGCTCGGGCGAACGGTCCGCAGCGGCGCCACAAGTATTGAACTGGCGCGCTTCAAAGATGTCTTCGAGCACGATCAGGCGTGTGCGCTGAAAGGGTGCGGGTAAGGCCACGCTGTAGTCGCCCTCCGGCGAGACCTGCGCCCGCAAAGCCACGCGCCCAGCCGCATCGACGCGGGCTCCCGCACCCGCCACCATCGCATCGTCCGCACTTTGGAGGAAGGCATCCCCCGGTGTCTCACGGTAGTCCGCACAGCCGGAGTCGTTGTTGCCCAGCGCCGTGTAGACGGGCACGTGCGGAAACGCCTGGCGCAGCTGCAGCACCACAAAGGCCACTGTTTTTGCAGCAAAAGCGGAGAGATCCTCCGCTGTCGCCATGGGCGCGAGCTGATGGAAGCGGCAGGGAAACTCATGCGCCAGCAGGTCGCCGGTAAGCGTCACGAAGACGGGGTGTGGTTCGGCATCATGCGCAGCCGTGAGTGCCCCTTGCAGCAGCGGCCATGGAGTATCCAGCGCACGCTCGTGGCACTCCGCCTGCAGTGCTTCGAGCTCCGCTGCCTGCGTTGGCGAAGTGGCTGACTTGAAGATCGCGGCCCATTGCTCGACCGGCGCAGCACGCAGCTGCACCATTTTGGCAGGGTCGTGAAACGGATCAAAGTGGATGTCGGAGAGCAGCACCGCAGGCACAGTCCCCTGCCCCGCTGCGGATGTGGCGGCGAAGAGCGCAAGGAGCATCAGCAGGACGGAAGGGAGCGAGCGGTAGATGGAGAGTGGCGTGGGCATCAGCCTCCCCAGTGTAGCGACCGCGGCGTAGCATCCGCGGTGTAGCGACCTCAGGGGCACGAGGGGCTTTCTCGTGCATTCACGCTGCGATTTAGAATGGGATGTCGACTTACCAAAGGATTCGCCCTATGAGCTCCACCCTTACCGATGCCCTCGCCCAGCTTCAACTTGCCGCGCACACCGCGGGCCTGCAGCTTAGCCCACTTGAGCCTGGCACCAGCTTCAGCGGCGAGCCCACCGCACGTTTCGCCATGAGTCTTGCCGCCCAGCCTGACAAGGTCATGCTGCTGGAGCTCGGGCAGAGCTTTGATGGAGCGGACCCCCGCTACGCCGGCGAGCTCGGCACATTCTTTAACGAGGCCGCGCAACGGCTGCGTAATCCACGCCCTGACTGCTATCTTTCGCTGCTCGGGCTGCCGCTTTCGTTTGGCAAGTTTGCATGGCCGTTTCATGGCTCAACCAGCGGGGCCGACACGTACATCGTGCACGGCGAGATCCGCCTGGAAACCGGTGCGGAATCGATCTTGCACGCCAAGGTTTCCGCGTCGATGACACGCACCTTCGCGGAGATCCTGAGCGCGATGGAGCAGCCGTTTGCGGAGAGCTTTATCTACAACGCCGTGCGCAAGACGCTCGATCAAGGGCAGCTGGAGATGGTGAAATCCGGCAACCGTCAGCCGGTGCCGGTGACCACGCGCTACTACTCCGCCAAGCAGGGGCGTTTCATCTTCAACGACACCACAAAGGAGCAGCGCAAGCACTTTGTAGCCGGTCTGGTGTTCTGGATGAGCCACATGCTCGGCGCCGATGCGCCGGTGTGGATCGCCGATCCGCGCGACGCGCAGTACCTGAATACCGGCGTGGACGATCTGCGCGCCGCTGCTGCTGAACTCGCCGCCGATGGCGCCCTTACCCTGACGGACAACGATCTGGCGGTGGCCACACCCAAGCTGATTGCCGAGCGTCCGCGCTTCGAAGCAGATGTTGCCGATGCGATGAGCTTTATCAAGCCGACCTTCAATGAGGACATGCGCGGCGGCCTGACGAACATGTAGGCTCTTCGCGAGGTGCTCTGAACATCATGGACCTGAGGGAAGAGCTGTTCGCCTTGGAAGAGCAGCTGCTGCTGCGCGCTGTGCGTCAAAACACGGCGATGGTTGCGGGCATGCTGTCCGATGAGTTCCTCGAGTTCGGCAGCTCCGGCCGGATGTACACCAAGCCGGAGATCCTGGAGTCCTTGCAGGCTGAAGCGCCTAAGGAGCTCTCCCTGCGCGATCTCAAGTTGACCACCCTTTCGCCCGATGTCGCCCTGCTGACCTACAAGGTCCGCAAGCTGCAGGCCGATGTGCCCGCTGTCGAATCGTTGCGCAGTTCCATCTGGAGCCGCCAGGCGGGGCGATGGCAGATGATCTTTCACCAGGGGACAGCGATTGCCGCTGCGGCTGGCTAGTCGTCGCCGAGGCGTTGTTTCCAGTACGCGATGGCGGCCGTCGCGCTCGCCGGCAAGGTCAGGTGACCGACCTTGCGGGCTGGCCGTGGCTCTTTGCCATAATCATGCCGGAAGAGCTCCGGGAACCGTTCGGTCTCGGCAAGGGGCGGCATGGTTCCGATGCAATTCAACATCACCGTGGGCTGGCTTTCGGTGGAGCCAAGCGGCAGATCGAGCAGTGCCCGCAGATGATTTTCAAACTGCGACGTAGCGGCTCCCTCGATCGTCCAGTGGCCGGAATTGTGCACCCGCGGCGCCATCTCGTTTGCAAGTAACTTCCCGTCGATCACAAAGAACTCCACCGCCAGCACACCCACGTATTCCAGCTTGGTGAGCAGATCGCGTAGGCAGGTTTCCGCCTGCGGCTGCAGTGCGGCCCAGTCGCAGGGCGCGATGGAAACACGCAGAATCCCCTCGCGATGATGGTTCTCGGTCAGCGGGTAAAAGACGATGTCCCCTGCAGTGTTGCGCGCAGCGATTAGGCTGACCTCTGCCGTGAATCGCACCGTGCCTTCCAGGATGCAGGGCGCTTCGCCTACCTCGATCCATGCGGCGGCGGCTTCGTTCGCCTGCGCTAGCCGCACCTGGCCCTTGCCGTCGTAGCCCATGCGGCGCGTCTTCAGGATGGCCGGCAGGCCGAGCGTTGCCACCGCGCGCTCGAGGTCGTCGAGCGAGTCCACAGCCGCATAGGGCGCCGTACCAATGCCGCACTCATGGAAGAAGGCCTTCTCCAGCAGGCGATCCTGCGCAATGCCGATCGCACGTGCATTTGGAAACAGGTGCAGACCTTGGAGCACAGCCGCATCGATGTTCTCGCTTTCAACGGTCACAAGATCGACGTCGTCTGCAAAGCGATGCACACTCGCCGCGTCCGTCAGATCGGTCTCGATCACTTGCGCTATGCGCTCGGCACAATCCCCATCGGAGCCCGCACAGATCAGCTCCGCAAGCTGCGCCTCCGGCAGCTTTGAGGAGAGTGTCGGTGCCGCTTCGGCAAGCATCAGTGCAAGCTGACCCGCGCCAAGAATTCCCAGGCGGACGGCGCTTTGTCGCTTCGTGTGCTGCTCAGGGGAACTCATGCGCGGGGGTCAGCCTCGGCGAGCACCGCATCTGTTTGCGCTTTGCGGTACGCATCCAGCCTCATTGCCAGCGCTTCGTCGTTGAGCGCAAGAATCTGCGCGGCAAACAGACCTGCGTTCTTTGCACCGGCGGAGCCAATCGCAAACGTTGCTGTAGGCACGCCACCGGGCATCTGCACGATGGACAGCAACGAATCCAGCCCGCGCAACGCCTTGCTTTCCACGGGCACACCCAGCACCGGCAACGACGTCAACGCAGCGATCATGCCGGGCAGATGCGCAGCCCCACCCGCAGCCGCAATGATGATCTTCAGTCCACGGCCCCTGGCCTCGCGGGCATAGGTGACCATCTTCTCCGGTGTGCGATGTGCGCTGACAACCTCAGCTTCGTACGCGATTTCCAGCGCATCGAGCGCCTTTGCCGCATGCTCCACCGTGGGCCAATCGGAGCGCGAACCCATCACGATGCCTATCTGTACCTGTCCGGCCACGCCGCTATTCTCCTCTGGGCCAATCGCGCAACACTTCGACAAACGCCTCTTGCTCCAGCGCCTGCACGCGATCCTTCAAGCTTTCTACTGTATCCCCCGGCAGCACGGGGCAACGCATCTGCAGCACAATCGGCCCGGCGTCCACCTCCTCGGTGACCTGGTGGATTGTGCAGCCCGTCTCGCGCACGCCGGAGGCCAACACAGCCTCATGCACACGACGATTCATCGCGCCGGCGAAGGCCGGCAGCAGCGATGGATGCACGTTCAGCAAACGCCCACGCCAGTCTTCGATGAACCCTGCCGTGACGATGCGCATGTAGCCGATCATCAGGACGAGATCAACCTGCGCTTCCTCAAAAGCGGAGCTTACTTCGGCGTCGAAGATCTCGCGCTCCAAACCGGCCGGGTTCATAAAGATCGAGTCGACATCAGCGTTGGACGCGCGGTCGAGTATGGGCGCATTCGCCTTGTCTGACACCACCAGTGCCAGCGTGACGTCGGGCAGTTCCCCGCGCCGCAGTGCCGTCAGAACGCCGCCCAACGCCGTGCCGCGCGTTGATCCTAAGACACCGACTCGTAATGTTCGCGGGCTCATGCCGGCAGCGACCTCAACGCCCGCATGTGCTGCACGCGCCGGGCCAGCGACTCCGCTGTGCCAATGTCCTTGCGATGAAAGAACGGCCCCGGAACGGCCCCGGCGAAACGCTCGCAAAGCCCCTCCGCCGCGGTGATGCTCTCGGCGCGCGCAACCACCGCCACGGTGCGCGAACCGGTCGCCACCAACTCACCCGCACGCACATCGACCGCAGAAAGAAAGATCGAAACGCCGGGCAAAAGATAGCCTGGCAAGATGACCGCGTCTCCTTTGCGCGGCGCATCCGGATATCCATCGGGCACGATGTACTTGCAGACGCTGGCTTCGGGCAGAAACGCTGTGTGCAGCACACTCAGGGTGCCATCGGTGATCGCGCGAAAGACGCTGAGCAGATCGGTGTCGAGCAGCGGCAGCAGATTCAGGGCCTCCGGATCGCCAAAGCGGGCGTTGTACTCAATCAAACGCACCCCATCGCGCGTCGCCATGAAGCCGCCGTACAGAATGCCGCGGTACGGCTCGCCGCACTCGGCGTGCAATGCCGCGACGGTACGCTCATTGATGGCTTGTGCCTCGAGGATGTCGACCTGGGTGAGGAACGGCAGAAGCCCATCGGCGGCTGTGTAGGAGCCCATGCCACCGGTGTTGGGTCCGCGGTCGCCATTGAACGCACGCTTGTGATCCTGCACCGGGGGCATGTGCCGCAACACGGTGCCATCGGTAAAGCTGAGCAGAGAAAACTCTTCCCCTTCGAACTTCTCTTCAACCACAAACGCGTGGCCGGCGTCGAGCAGTTCCTTGCAGAATGCCAGCGACTCGTCCATAGAATGCAGATGATCGCCGAAGACCTTCACCCCCTTGCCGCCGGCAAGACCATCGTCCTTGATGACGTGACGTTCGCCTAGACGGCCCAGCATTGCCGCTGTGCGTGCCCCCGCGTCCACTCCGGGTTCGATGCGTTCAAAGATTGGATTGCCAGGGATCCTGTGCTTCGCCAGCAGGTCACGCGCAAAGCCCTTGCTGGACTCGATGCGCGCGAGACTGCGCGTTGGACCCACGGTCGGCACACCCGCAGCCCATAGCGCGTCCGCTACGCCCGCTGCCAGCGGCGCCTCTGGACCGATGACCGCAAGCGTTGCTGCCTGGTCCCTGGCGAAGGCAGTGATGGCTTCCGCATCGGTCACAGAGCCTGTAGCGTAGCGTCGGCAAAGCTGCTCAATGCCAGGGTTGTGCGCGCCCGAAAAACACAGCAGATCCGGGCTTTGCGGAGAGCGCTTCAGCGTGGCGGCAATGGCATGTTCACGTGCGCCGGAGCCGATGATCAGAACGGTATCTCTCACCCGCGCGGCCCCACATCGACGCTCGCTGCCAGCGCTTGCATCACGGTCTCGTTCAACGGTCGCAGATCGGGTGCGAACGTTTCGCCGGTGATGCGTTCGAAGAGCTGAATGTACCGCGATGCGAGCTCTGCGATCAGTTCCTCGGGCGGTGTCGGCAGCACGGGGTCCTTGTACGGATCGCAGCGCTCGCGGAACCACAGCCGAAAGAACTCCTTGTCGATCATGTCGGGCTCACGGCCCTCGCTCAGGCGCTGCACGTAGCTGTCTGCAAGCCAGTACCGGCTGGAGTCGGGCGTGTGAATTTCGTCGATCAGCCGGATCTGCCCATCGCTGTCGACACCGAACTCGTACTTGGTGTCCACCAGCATCAGGCCGCGCTTTGCGGCGGTCTCCTGACCGAAGCGAAACAGGCGCAGCGTGGCTTCGGAACAGAAGACCCACTGCTCCGCGGTAAGCCAGCCCTCCGCGACAATCGCCTCCGGTGTGATGGGCCGGTCATGCGCGGCTTCCTTGGTCGTGGGCGTGATCAGCTGCGCCGGGAGCGGCTCATTCTTGTGCATGCCTTCGGGCAGATCGCTACCGCCAAAGCTGCGTTCGCCCGCGTTGTACTTGGTCCAGATCGAGGTATCGGTGGATCCGGTGAGATAGCCACGGACCACAAACTCGATTGGCAGCACCGTGCATTTACGCGCCAGCAGCGCATTGGCGTGCGGGCTGGCGAGCACATGGTTGGGTACAAGATGTTTGGTCTGCTCGAACCAGTACAGCGACGTGCGATTCAGCACCTGACCCTTGAAGGGGATCACGCCTAACAGGCGGTCGAACCCGCTTTGCCTGTCCGTCGTGATGAGCAAAAGCTTGCCAGCTTCACGACCCGGCGTCAGATCGTACGTGTCGCGTACCTTGCCGATGTACTTCTTTGCCTCGGGCAACGGGAGGTCCGTCGTCGTAAGGCAGTGCGGAATGGCCTGGAGCAGTTTCTGGCGCGGCAAGGGGCTCATGCGCTGGCTCCAGCATAGGTGACGCCCTTGCTGTTGGCGGCTACGCGACCCAGCTCCCACACGCGCAGATGCGCGTACGGCGCGAGCAGCGAGGCGAGCTGCGGCTGCAGACCTGCGGGCGCAACGATCACCAGGCCAACGCCCATGTTGAACGCGCGCAGCATCTCCGCATCAGGGATGTTGCCGAGCGTCTGCATCATCGTGAACACCGGCTGGGGCGTCCACGTGCTGCGGTCGATGACCACGCCCAGGTCCCTGGGCAGGATGCGTGGCACATTCTCCGTCAAACCGCCACCGGTGATGTGGGCCATCCCCTTCACCGGCACGCCAGCATCAAGGATCGCGCGCACCGGCGCCACGTAGTTGGTATGCGGTGCCAGCAAAACATCGGCCAGCGACGCACCACCGAGCTCCGCGGGCATTGCGTGCACATCGAGCTTCGCGATCTCGAAGAACAGCTTGCGCGCAAGCGAATAACCATTCGTATGCAAGCCACTGGAGTTGATGGCGTAGAGCGCATCGCCGGGCACGATGCCCGCACCCGTCAGCAGTTTGCTCTTTTCCACCACGCCCGTCACGAAGCCAACAACATCCAGATCGCCGGGCGCATACACGGCGGGCATCTCGGCCGTCTCGCCACCCACCAGCGCGATGCCGGCTTCCTCACAGGCGGCACTCATGCCGCGCACCAGCGCTTCGATGACCTCGGGTTCGACCTTGTGCACGCCAAGGTAGTCAAGAAACGTGAGCGGTCGTGCGCCCATCACGGCGATGTCACCCGCAACGGCCGCAACGAGATCGCGACCGAGATCCTCGTAGCGCCCGGCCATCACGGTCACGAGTGTCTTTGTGCCGCAACCATCGGTGCTCTGCACCATCACGGGTTCCTGCATGTCGCGCACCGCATCGCCAAGCGAGTACAGCGAACCGAACGCGCCAAGCTGCGTCAGGACGGACGGCCCATGCGTGCGCGCGACGTGACGCTTCATGCGTCGGACAGCTTCATTGCCGGCCTCGATGTCAACGCCGGCGCTCTTGTAATCCACGGTGGAGCTCACTGCACTAGGGTACCCGAGGAAGCGCTATCCAACCCACTTGCGGGCATTGTCGAACAGCCGCTGCCAGGGGCTGGCAGGCAGGCGGCGCGTCCAGGTGTTCTGCTCGGCCAGAAAGATGCGCTCCGGATGCGGCATCACGATCAGCGCACGGCCATCCGTGCTGGTCACCGCGGCCACCCCGCCAGGCGATCCGCTCGGATTCAGCGGGTACTGCTCCGTCACGCAGCCGTAGCTGTCGGTGTAGCGCAGGGCAACGAGGTCGGCGGGCGGTGCGACGCTCGCATGACCTTCGCCATGGGCGACGACGATCGGTACCCGCGCACCCGCCATGCCGGCGAGAAATAGCGAGTTGGTCTCCGCGATCTCCGTCATGCACAGCCTGGCTTCAAAACGCGCGGAAACATTACGCTCGAAGCGTGGCCAGCCGTCCGCACCTGGGATGATCTCCGCGAGTTGCGCCATCATCTGGCAGCCGTTGCAGACCCCCAGCGAGAAGGTGTCGGCCCGTGCAAAGAAGCTGCTGAACTGCGAGCGGAGCCCCTCATTGAAGAGCACCGTCTTTGCCCACCCGGAACCCGCGCCGAGCACATCGCCATAGCTGAAACCGCCGCACGCTGCGAGCCCCTGGAACTCGGCCAGGGAGCGCCGCCCGGCGAGCAGATCGCTCATGTGTACGTCGACGGCCGTGAACCCCGCGCGCTCAAACGCGTAGGCCATCTCGTTCTGGCCGTTGACGCCCTGTTCGCGCAGGATCGCAACGCGTGGCTTTGCCCTGCCGAAGAACGGTGCGCTCACGCGTTCCGTCAGATTGAACGGCACCTGCACGGTCAGGCCGGGGCGCTCCGCATCCTGCAGCAGGGCGAACTCCTGCTCAGCACAGGCGGGGTTGTCGCGCAGGCTCGCAATGCCGAAGCTGGTCTCCGACCACATCCTGTGCAACACCGTGCGGGTGTTGCGGTAGAGCTCTTGGCTGTCAGCGGTGAAAACGAGCTCATTGCCGGCGACCGGTCGCCCAATGGCGTAGGCGGTTACGCTCGCCTGAGCCATAAAGGCGAGCACCCGATCGCAATCCTGGGTGCGTACCTGCACCACTGCACCGAGCTCTTCGCTGAAGAGCGCCGCGAGTGGATCGTTGTTGGCAGACTCGGGAAGCTCGATCGCAAGGCCGGTGTGGCCCGCGAAGGCCATCTCGGCCAGCGTGACAAACAGGCCTCCGTCGGAGCGGTCGTGGTACGCGAGCAGCTTGCCGTCACGGTTCAACTGCTGCACGGCGCTGAAGAAGCACCCCAGCAGCGCGGGCGCGGGTGTATCGGGGGTCTCTTCCCCGGTCTGGCGATAGACCTGCGCGAGACAGGACCCGCCCAGGCGCTTGCGGCCCTCGCCAAGGTCGAGCAACAACAGAACGGTGTCTTCGCCGGATTTCAGTTCCGGTGTGAGGGTGCGGCGCACATCGCGTACCGGCGCGAAGCCGGAGACGATCAGCGACAGCGGCGACGTAACAGCCTTCGCTTCACCGCTTTCCTGCCAGCGCAGCTTCATCGAAAGCGAGTCTTTGCCGACAGGAATCGTGATGCCGAGCCCTGGACACAGCTCCATACCCACCGCATGCACGGCGTCGAAGAGCTTCTGGTCTTCATTGCCCTGGCCAGCCGCGGCCATCCAGTTGGCGGAGAGCTTGATGTCGGAGAGCTTCTCGATCGTCGCGCCCGCGAGGTTTGTAATGACCTCGCCCACGGCCATGCGTGCCGATGCCTGCGCGTTCGTCACCGCCAACGGCGTACGCTCGCCAATGGCCATGGCCTCGCCGGGCGCCTCGGGGTTTTCCGCCGAGCGCTCGGCGCAGTCAAAGGAGCGCAACGTCACCGCGCAATCCGCCACCGGCACCTGCCACGGCCCAACCATCTGGTCCTGCACGACCAAGCCGCCGACAGAACGGTCGCCGATGGTGATGAGGAAGTTTTTGGAAGCAATTGTGGGCAGCCGCAGCAGACGCTCCACGGCGTCGGCAACGGTGACCTCCTTCAACTCCAGTGGCGAAGTGGGCAGCTCAACGTGATCGAAGCGGCGCTCTGTCTTTGGCGGCTTGCCGAAGAGAATACCCATGGGCAGATCGATCGGCGTGTCCGTCCCCACTTCTTCGTAGGCGATGTCTGTGAGCACCAAGCGCTGCTCGCGTGTGGCGTGCCCGATCACCGCAAACGGGCAACGTTCGCGCTGGCAGATGTCCTCAAAGAGCGGCAGATCCTCGGGCGCGACGGCGAGAACATAGCGTTCCTGCGACTCATTGCACCAGGTCTCGAGTGGGCTCAGGCCCTCTTCGCCGCACGGAATGGCATCGAGCGCGAACGTGCCGCCCACGCCACCATCTTTCACAAGCTCTGGAAAGGCATTGGAAAGACCACCTGCGCCGACGTCATGAATGAACGCAATTGGGTTGCGCTCGCCGCGCTGCCAGCAGCGGTCGATGACCTCCTGCGCGCGGCGTTCCATCTCCGCGTTATCGCGCTGGACGCTGGCGAAGTCGAGATCGGCCTGGGCAGCGGAGGAGCGTGCATCGGGCGCTTCACCGCCGGCCTGCGACGAGGCCGCCCCACCGCCAAGCCCGATCAGCATCGCCGGGCCGCCAAGCGCAATCAGCGCATAGCCAGGCTCAATGGCGCCCTTCTCTACATGCCCGGCGCGAATGTTGCCGAGCCCGCCGGCGAGCATGATCGGCTTGCCGTAGCCGAAATGGGTGCCATCGGGGCTAGTGCTCTCAAAGGTGCGAAAGTAGCCGCAAAGATTGGGCCTGCCGAACTCGTTGTTGAACGCGGCCGCACCCAGCGGGCCTTCGGTCATGATGTCGAGCGGGCTGGCGATATGCGACGGCCGGCCGTAGTCGTCTTCCCATGGCTGCGGCGCGCCAGGCAGGTGCAGATCGGAGACGGTGAAGCCAGCCAGCCCGGCCTTGGGCTTCGCGCCGCGGCCGGTCGCTCCTTCATCGCGGATCTCGCCGCCGGCGCCGGTCGCCGCGCCAGGCCACGGCGAGATTGCGGTAGGGTGGTTGTGCGTTTCCACCTTGCACAGGATGTGAATGTCTTCCGGGTGCGCGCCGTACTCGCCCGTTGCGGGGTCGGGAAAGTAGCGTCCACCCGCGCCACCACGGATCACGGCGGCGTTGTCACGATAGGCCGAGAGCACATCGCGATCCTCGGCATGCTCGTACGTGTTGCGGATCATGCCGAACAGGGAACGCTCCGCAGGCACGCCGTCGACGGTCCAACGCGCGTTGAAGATCTTGTGCCGGCAGTGCTCGCTGTTGGCCTGCGCAAACATGTAGAGCTCTACGTCGGTCGGGTTGCGACCGAGCGTTGTGAACTCGCGGAGGAGGTAATCGATCTCGTCGGGAGCCAGCGAAAGTCCCAGGGCACGATCCGCTGCAACGATCGCCTCCCTGCCCATGCCGAGCACCTCGATGTGGGCCAGGGGTTTGGGCGTGCGCGGCGCATACGAACTCGCCAGAAGCTGTTCCTTCGACGTGAACACGCTCTCCGTCATGCGATCGTGCAGCGCGGGTGCAAGCGCCGCGGGATCCGTAGCACCGTCGACGCGTACGACACGCGCACGCTCGATGCCCTCTACCCCTGGGAAGCCGGTGTTGTGCAGGATGTCTGTTGCCTTGCTGGACCACGGCGATTGTGTGCCGGTGCGGGGCGCGATCCAGAGGCAAGGACCCTCGCCCAGAACCGGACCTTCGCCCAGCAGTTCGCGCAGGCGACTCTCGTTCAGCGCAGGCGATCCTGAATCAGCCGGCGCATGCTCCGTGCGCTGAAGACGCAGGAGATACAGAAACGCGGCCTGTACGCCCCGCACCGCAGGATCGATCGCCTGCAAGCGCAGCAGCAGACGTGCAGACTCAAAGTTTGTGAGCGCGACCGGACCGGGGTAGAACTTCACAAGGGCCGCGCGCTGCACGATGTCCGCTGCCTCAGAGGTGCGCAGCAAGGTTGCGGGTGATGTGACTGGTGACATCTTCGGTCAGTTTAGCGGCGTCGTTGCGCGCACGTTCCAGCGTGTTGAGGTACTTTCGCGGGATGTCACCGGTGATGTACTTGCCGTCGAAGACTGACGCCTCGAAGTTGCAGATATCCGGGGCGATGTCGCGCACGGACGCCTCGAGATCGGCGAGGTCCTGGAAGATCACGCAGTCGGCACCGATGTCTTCCGCCAGCTGCGGCACGGTACGGCCGGAGGCGATCAGCTCCGAGCGTGCCGGCATATCGATGCCATACACATTGGGGTAACGCACGGGTGGCGACGTCGATGCCACGTACACCCGCTTGGCACCCAGTTCGCGGGCCATGGCGATGATCTCTCGAATGGTATTGCCGCGCACGATTGAGTCATCCACCAGCAGAATGTTGCGATCCTTGAACTCCTGCGGAATGGGGCTCAGCTTGCGCCGGATGGACTGCCGGCGCTGTGCCTGGCCCGGCATGATGAACGTCCGCCCGATGTAGCGGTTCTTCATGAAGCCCTCGCGATAGGGCTTGTTCAAGCGTGTGGCGATCTCAAGTGCGGCCGTGCGACTGGTCTCCGGGATCGGTATGACCACATCGATCGGAACCTTCTTCCACTCGCGCTTGATCTTCTCCGCAAGCCGCGTGCCCATGTTGATCCGCGCCTGGTACACGGAGACACCGTCGATCACGGAGTCGGGCCGCGCCAGGTATACGTACTCAAAGAGGCATGGCGATTTGGGCTGGGCCAACTTGCTGATCTTCGACCACATCTTGCCCTTGATGTCGATGAACACCGCTTCGCCGGGACCGACATCACGATCCAGGTGGAAGTCGTTCACGCCCAGCGCAACGCTTTCGCTCGCGATGAGGTAGTCCTTCTTGCGATTTTCCGTGCGGCTGCCAATCACCAAAGGACGAATCCCGTGTGGGTCGCGAAACGCGAGCATCCCCACGCCGGAGATCATGGCCACCACGGCATACCCGCCCTTGCAGCGGCGATGTACCTCTTCGACGGCGGCAAAGATGTCCGATGGCTTCGGCGTGATAACCCCGCGGCGTGTCAGCGCATGCGCAAAGACGTTCAGCATCACCTCAGAATCCGAGGTGGTGTTCAGGTGCCGACGATCGTTCTGGTACACGTTGTCGACGATCTCCTGCACGTTGGTCAGGTTGCCGTTGTGGGCAAAGA
>CAXTFS010000028.1:0-17447 GCA_964243395.1 uncultured Acidobacteriaceae bacterium
TTCTCCAGCCGACGCCGCAAGCCCTGCAGCGACAAGCAGTTTGGGGATACGGACCTCCTGCAGTGAGGCGGACACAGGGGCGTTGTCCGACGTTGAAGAGGCCTCTTCGCGGGTAACGAGCAGGCCTTCGGTGGCGAGGGAGATCGTCACCGTGGGCAGATCGTCGGCGACACCTTTTTGCTGAAACTGCAACGCCCAGTTTTCCCCGGCAGCGGCTGCCTCGGCTGCGGAGTGAAAATCCGCGGTGATGCTGTACGCGAGATCCTTTTTGGCCTGCATGGGATGCAGCTCGCCGCTGTCCACGCGGGCACGCATGGCTGCGATTTCGCTCCCGGGGAGATCGGTAAGGAAGATCCAGTAGCGCCACATCAGCTCGTCGTTAATGGACATGAGCTTGCCGTACATGTCGGGGGCGGGCTCGTTGATACCGATGGCATTGCCGAGCGATTTGGACATCTTCTGCACGCCATCCAGGCCTTCGAGGATGGGCGTCATGAGGACGATCTGCGGCTTCCCGCCGAAGTGCTTCTGCAGATCGCGGCCACGCATGAGATTGAACTTTTGATCGGTGCCGCCTAGCTCGACGTCGCACCCGAGCGCAACCGAGTCGTAGCCCTGCGCGATGGGATAGATCAGCTCGTGGAGTGCGATGGGCTGCTCTTCGTTGAAGCGCTTGTGAAACATGTCGCGCTCCAGCATCTGCGAGACGGTGAACTGCGCGAGCAGCTTGACCAAGTCGTAGTAGGAGAGCTTGTCGAGCCACTCGGAGTTGAAGCGGACCTCGGTCCTGGAGCGATCGAGGATCTTGAAGACCTGATCCTGGTAGGTCTGTGCGTTGGCGGCGATCTCTTCACGGGTGAGGGACTTGCGCGTAACGTCTTTGCCGGTGGGATCGCCAATCAGCGCGGTGGCGTCGCCGACGAGGAAGATGACCTGGTGACCGAGGCTTTGGAAGTGCTTGAGCTTGCGCATGAGCACGGTGTGGCCGAGGTGTAGGTCGGGCGCGGTGGGGTCGAAGCCGGCCTTGATGCGCAGGGGCACACCGGTGCGCAGGGACTCGGCGAGACGCAGGCGGAGACCGTCGGGCGCAAGCGCATCGGCGGCGGGGATGATCTCCGCCGCGCCCTTGGTGATGAGATCGAGCTGCTGGTCTACCGTGGGGAACGCGGGGGAAGCTGAGGCGGCGGGCGTGGTGTTGGTTTCGGATGTCATGCTGGGCATCCCAAGTGTAACGAAGCGTCTTTTTGTGAGATGGGGAGCCAACGATGCCGGATCGTCAACGCAAGCGCGAGGAGCAGAACGGCGAGCACGCGCCCAAGACCTGCGCCGCGTGTGGCCGCACCATGGAGTGGCGCAAGAGCTGGGCGAAGAACTGGGACGCGGTGAAGTTCTGCTCCGACGCGTGCCGCCAACGGAAGGGAAACGACGTGGATGGACGGCTGGAGGCGGAGATCCTGCGACTGCTGCAGGCGCGTGGCGGGGGAAAGACGATCTGCCCCAGTGAGGCCGCACGCGGGGTTGCCGGCAGCGAGGATCGTGCGGCATGGGAGCCGCTGATGGAGCCTGCACGCGCGGCAGCGCGCCGTTTGGTGGCTGCGGGGACCATCGTGATCACGCAGGGCGGTGTGGTCGTTGATGGTTCTACCGCAAAGGGACCCATCCGTTTGCGACTGCGTTGAAGACGGCCAGCTGTTCCGCAAAATAGTTTCGTGCCGGGTCCACCCCGATCGGCCATCAGGCCTCTAAGCGGAGCATGGCTACTGCGAAGAAAAGCGCGGCAAAAAAGACCGCAGGCACGAAAACAGCGGGCAAGGGTGCAGCGAAGAAGGCTCCTGCCAAGAAGACGGCAAGCAAAAAGGCGGCAGGTAAAAAGAGCGCGTCCAAGAAGGGCGCAAGTGAAGCAGGGCCGGCGTGCTGGCCCGGGTTTGAGCACGTGCCTGGAACGGAGCCCGGCACCAAGGGCAGCTGTGAACCCAAGGCGAAACAGACCCCTGGCGAGAAAAAGGCAGATTCAAAGGCGGCAGCCGGATCCAAGCTGAGCAAGGCCGGCGGGAACAAGGCAAAGGCCAATAAGAGCTGAATTGGAGGCCGGCTTCCTCCATGCCAATGGGTGAGTGGGCTACCGAGCCGCTACACTCGGGGGCATGGATGCTGAGCGCGCCCGTGCGTTTTTGCTACGCCTCCCCCATGCCGTGGAGACGATGCAGTGGGGCGCGAACCTGGTCTTCTGGGTTGGCGATAAGGCGCTTGGCGGCAAGATGTTTGCGCTGATCGATCTTGACGGCGCCGGGCACGCGGCTGTCTCGTTTGCTTTGGACGCGGAGCGTGCGGCGGAGCTGCTGGAAACCGACGGCTTGTTTCCGGCACCCTATCTCGCACGGGCGCACTGGGTGGCGGCGAAAGGCTGGGATGCGCTGCGGGACCGCGAATGGCAGGACTGTCTCCAGGCCGCGCACGCGACGGTTCTAGCCCGGCTGCCGCGCCGCACGCGCGAGATGCTCGACCTGCCCGCGAAAGAGCAGAAAAGGCTCCTGGCGGAACGCCGGCAGGTGCTCGCGGAACGAGCCGCTGCCAAGGCGCAGGCAGAGGTTCGGCCCGCGCCCGCTGCAGGGAAGAAGCGGAGCCGGTGAACCGTTTACAGCCTGCCCGTATTCGCTTCCGGGTTCATCGCCAGCAAAGGCACGAAGCTGCGGAAGTACATTGCGATCAGCACCAGCTCAAGCACAAGGGCGACGATAGCGGCCTCCGCGCCATGCGGCCACAGCAGTGCATGGTAGAGCAGGATGTTCACGATGATCGGGGCCAGCAGCGTGAGCGCCAAGGGGACGAAGCGGTTCACCAGCAACAGCAGACCCGCGACCACCATGATGACGCCGGCAAAATTCATCCAGTGGTGGGAGACCATGATGACGATCCAGGTGAGGGCGTCGCCTTCGGGTGGAGGCATCTTCAGGAAGTGCAACACATTGTTCAGCCCGAAGACGAAAAACATGAGGCCCAGCAGGATGCGACAGACAAGGACGACGATCTTCACGAGGTGCTCCTTTGGGGTGCGTTACCTGTATACAGGATGGCATCGGCTCGCTATCGCTAGGATGAAGGGATGAGAGTTTCGCTGGAGGGGAAGGTCGCCCTGGTCACGGGTGGCTCGCGCGGCATCGGTGCAGCGACGGTGCGGTTGTTGCGGGAGAGTGGAGCGCGCGTGGTGTTCAGCTACAAGAGCGCGGCAGCGAAGGCAGAGGAATTAGTGGCCGCGTGCGGCGGTGAGGATGTGTGCCGTGCCGTGCAGCAGGAGCTGGCGAATATCGAGGATGGCGCGGCCCTGGTCGCTGCGGCGGTAGGGATCTGGGGTCGCGTCGACATCCTGGTGGTAAACCATGGCGTGTGGCCGCCGCACGATCAGGGCGTCGACACCATGACAGCAGAGCAATGGCGTGGCACGCTAGGGATCAATCTCGACAGCGCGTTTGGGTTGGTGCGGGCGGCGGCGGCCCAGATGCTGACGCAACCGATGTTTGCGACGCATGCTGCGACAATGCCCATCGCCGCTGCGGTAGGTGGCGATGAGCTCGTCGCGAACGACCGCGGAGCCTATGTGGGCGAGCAACGGTATGGGCTGGGTGAGGCGACGGCCGAGACGCGTGAGGAGGGCAGTGCGGAGGCTCGTGAACTGCTGGAAGAAGCGGTGTTCAGCGACAAGATCGAGTGGCCTGTGCCCGCCAGTGCTGGGAGCGGGACTGCTTCGGGTCTGGAGCTTGCGAACAGCGGTGTGCGCGGACATATCGTGCTGGTGGCCTCGACCGCCGCGCAACGTGGCGAGGCGTTCCATGCGGACTATGCGGCGAGCAAGGGTGCGCTGCTGAGTTTGACGAAGAGTTTGTCGAGCGAGCTGGGGCCGCAGGGCATCCTGTGCAACTGCGTCGCGCCCGGTTGGGTGCGGACGGAGATGTCGTCCGGAACCCTGGGCGATCCGGTTGCGTCCAAGAAGGCATTGGCGCCGATACCGCTGGGACGTGCGGCGGAGCCGGAGGAGATTGCCGGACCGATCGTCTTTTTGTGCTCGCCGTGGGCTGGCTTTATCTCCGGTGAGATCTGGAATGTGAATGGTGGCGCGGTGCTGGTGGGCTGACGCGCCCTGGGAGAGCGGAGTGTTGAGCTTGAAGCGGAGTGGAGCAGCGTTACTGATCGCGGGGTGCACCCTGTGCGTGCCGAGCGGACGCCTGCACGCGCAGGCCTCGTCGATCCCAAGCGCCGGGAACGCGCCGGTTGCGGATGAGGGCGCACGCGGACGCGCGCTGCTGAAAGACATGGTAGCGGCGCTCGGTGGCGAGGCCTGGCTGAACCGCAACACGGAGCGGCTGGAAGGCAAGTCGGCGACGTTTTACAAGGGTCAGCCCAACCCGTACGAGGCGCAGTTCGAAGAGTATCTGCGACTGGCACCGTTTGGGGAGCGCGTGGTGATCGTGTCCAAGATGGGCGTGTTTATTCCCACGACCAAGCGCGACGTTGCGGAGATCTGGACCACAGACAACGGCTACGAGGTAACCTTCCGCGGACGCAAGGAGCTGCCGAAGATCGATGTGGACGATTTCCAGCGGCGTCGGCTGCACACGATCGATATCGTGGTGCGCGATTGGCTGAAGCAGCCGGACACGCTGGTGACCTATGAAGGCACACAGATGGAAGAGCGGCACCTGGTAGACAGGGTCAGCGTGTTGACCGCAACGAACGATGCGGTAACGCTGTCGCTGGACCAGGAGACACACCTTCCGCGCAGCCGCAGCTTCCAATGGCGCAATGCAACGTACAAGGACCTGGATACCGAGGTGGAGCGCTACGACGACTGGCAGCCGGAAGGCGGCATCATGACGGCGCTGACCATCACGCGCTACCGCAATGGTGATATGACCAGCCAGCGCTTTCTCACCAAGGTGCAGTACGGTCTGCCCCTGGCGCCGGAGATGTTTGACCCGAACCAGTCGCTACCGAAGAAGTAAGGTCTGCGATGGTATTCTGGGCAGCGCTATGAGTGAGAGTGGGAATGAGAGCGGGACGGTGCCTGAGCCGGAGAAGACGGCAGCAAACGCCGTGTCTGCCGGGACCAAGCGCACGCTGGACATCACGGAGATCATGGCGATCCTGCCGCATCGCTATCCCTTTCTGCTGATCGATCGCGTGATTGAGATGGAGCGCAAAACGCGCATTGTGGCGATCAAGAATGTGACCGTCAACGAGCCGCAGTTCACGGGACATTTTCCTGATTTTCCCATCATGCCGGCCGTGATGACGATTGAGGCGATGGCGCAGGCGGGTGGCGCGCTGCTGCTGACCGAGGTGCCGGATCGCGAGAGCAAGATCATGCTGTTCACGGGCATCGACGAGGCACGATTTCGCAGGCAGGTGGTCCCGGGCGATCAGTTGCGCATCGAGGTGACGGTGCTGAACTGGCGGTCGCGCGCGGTGAAGATGCAAGGGGTGTGTACGGTGGATGGTGCAGTGGCGGCCGAGGCCGTGATCACCTGCATGCTGGTGCCGCGCCCGCGCAAGGCGACGCCTGCCGAGCAGACCACCGCACCAGCCGGGCAGTAGGCGGCGAAGACGCATGACGAACCCTCACGATGCCTCGATGGGATCGCCCATCCATTCCATTCATCCGATGGCGGTGATTGCTGCGGGCGCGACAGTTCCCGCCAGCTGCACCATAGGGCCGTTCTGCACGGTGGGCGAGCACGTCGTGCTGGGTGAGGGCTGCGTGCTGGTGTCGCACGTTGTTCTCGACGGGCACACGACGCTGGGTGACAACGTGACGGTGCACCCGTTTGCCGCGGTGGGGATCAGTCCGCAGGACCTGAAGTACAGGGGTGAGCCGACGCGTTGTGAGATCGGTGCGAACACGGTCATTCGCGAGTCGGTGACGATCTCGCGCGGCACTGCCGGTGGGGGTGGCGTGACGCGGGTGGGGCGCGATTGCCTGATCATGGCATACGCGCACATCGGCCATGATTCGCAGATCGGCGAGGGCGTGATCCTGGCTAACGGTGCAACGCTGGCCGGCCATGTCACGGTAGAAGAGCACGCTGTTGTCGGCGCGCTCAATCCGGTGCACCAGCACTGCACGATCGGACGCTATGCCTATGTTGGCGGCGGAACGACGATCACGCAGGATGTGCTGCCGTACTCGTTAACCAGTGTGCGGCGCGAAAATCGCGCGTTTGGCTTGAACAAGATTGGCCTGGAACGACGCGGCTTTACGGCCGATGAGCTGCGTCAGCTGCGAGCGGCCTACCGGCTGCTGCAGGTCTCGCACCTGAACACAACGCAGGCGCTGGAGGCGATTCGCGCGAAGATGGCGAGTGGCGACTTTGGCGATCGCGTGGCGTACCTGGCAGAGTTCATCGCGCAGAGTGAGCGCGGTGTGATCAAGTAGGTCGCGTGATGCAAGTAGGAACGCCCGAGATGACGTTAGGGTTGATCGCAGGCAACGGGCGGTTTCCGTTTCTGCTGCTCCAGGCTGCGCGGGCGCAGGGTCTGCGCGTCGTGGTCGCGGCGATTAGAGAAGAGACCGACCCGGAGATGGATCTTCGTGGGGCGATGGACCCCGACGGCGTGCGGGTGCACTGGCTTTCACTGGGTGAGCTTTCGCGGTTGATCGACACCTTCCAGCGTGAGGGCGTGACGCGGGCCGTCATGGCTGGTCAGGTGAAGCACAAGCAGATTTTTTCGAGTATTCGCCCGGATTGGCGCCTGGCGAAGCTGCTGCTCAACCTGCGGACGCGCAACACGGACATGCTGCTGGGTGCGGTGGCAAAGGTACTCGAAGATGAAGGCATCACGCTGCTCTCGTCGACCGCGTTTTTAGAGCCGATGCTTGCGCCTGAGGGTGTGTTGACCGGGCGGGCGCCCGATGAGGGAGAGCGCGAAGACATTGCCTATGGCCTGCGCGTGGCGCGTGGCATCGCGGGCTACGACCTCGGCCAGACGGTCGTGATCGCTGCGGGTGCGTGCGTTGCTGTCGAGGCGATGGAGGGTACCGACGCGACGATTGCCCGTGCGGGTGCGCTGATGCGCAGCATGGACGCCGAGGCGAGCACGCTGGCGCGTCGACTCACCGTGGTCAAGGTGGCCAAGCCGAAGCAGGACATGCGCTTCGACGTGCCGGTGGTCGGCGTTCCGACGGTGGAGGCGATGCTGGCTGCGGGCGCTACCTGCCTGTGCGTCGAGGCCGAGCGCACGCTGCTGTTCGATCGCGAACGCACCGTGGCGCTGGCCGAAGCGCATGGGATTGCCATCGTGGGCGCGGCACACATCCTTCCGTGAACGAGGCCTGATGCGCCTCAGCGGAAGGCTTGGCGGTTTGCGCCGAGGGCAGCGTAGGATTGTGCTCATGGCGCACGGCGCTGGCGGGTAGCTGGCGAGTCGCCGGCGAACTGCTTGCGAGCGCGGCTTGCGACCCCCAAGGAGCTCACACGATGCTTGCACGACGCGCTTTCCAAACCCTTACCGCCGGTGTTGCGGCTCTTGCGCTGGCGATGCCTGCCACCGCGTTTGCGGCTGATATGCCGCCCGTCGGTGCCGCGGCTCCCAACTTCACCCTGCCCTCACAGGAGAACATGCCCGTGAGCCTGGGGGACTACAAGGGCAAGTGGGTGGTGCTGTACTTCTACCCCAAGGATCAGACCTCAGGCTGCTCCCTGGAAGCGCACAACTTTCAGCGTGATCTGCCCAAGTACCAGGCGATGAACGCGGTAGTGCTGGGGGTGTCGCTGGACACGGTGGACAGCCACAAGCAGTGGTGCACCAAGGATTCGTTCACCTTTAAGATGCTCGCCGATCCCGACCACAAGGTGGTGGACGCCTATGGCGTGCCGCTGATGGCACACGAGGGGACCAACTATGCATCGCGCGATACGTTTCTGATTTCGCCTGACGGCAAGATCATGAAGGTGTGGCAGGTGAAAGACATCCAGGCGCACAGCGCCGAGGTGTTGTCGGCGTTGCAATCGTTGAAGTAAACCGTCAAATCTGGCGGAGTCCAGCAAGAAAATGCGCCCGTACCTCGCTGAGGTGCGGGCGTCTTTGCAGTGCAGGACAGCCGGAAGAGCTTACTTGGCGGTCTTCTTCGATGCGGTCTTCTTCGCCGTGGTCTTTTTAGAAGCCGTTTTCTTGGCAGGGCTCTTCTTGGCCACGGTCTTCTTTGCAGCTGTCTTCTTTACAGCAGTCTTTGCGGTGCTCTTCTTTGCGGTGGACTTCTTCGCGGTGGTTTTTGTTGCGGCTGCCTTCTTCGTTGCCAAGGTCGTACCTCTCGTAGTTGAGTTTTTGTTCCCCGTGCCCTTTGTGCTGCCTGTCTTCTTCGAGACAGCCTTACCTCCGCGCACAGTCCGGACGGACTTGGCAGCGGAACCTGAAATCCTGTTTGCAATGCCCTTCTTGGCGGGCGACTTCTTGGCGGCGGCCTTTCTACCTGGCGCCTTTTTCTCCGCAGACTTCTTGCCCGGTGCGGTCTTGCCTGGTGCTTTCTTGGCAGCACCCTTCTTGGCGGGCGTCTTCTCCGGAGCCGACTTCTTCGCGGCACTCTTCTTGGCAGCACCCTTCTTCGCAACGGCCTTCTTGGGTGCTGTTGTTTTCTTGCCGGCCGTCGACTTGCGCGCGGCGGCACTGTCCCGCGAACCACGCAGCGCCTCACCTACCGTGGACTCCGCTTCGTCCCGCTCGGGCAGATCGGAGAGTTGATCCGCCGGATCGTACTCATCGACTGCGTTGGCCGGCATCGCGTGCAGCTTGGCGTCCTCGCCATGCGTGCTCCCCACCGAAGGGGTCAGCTCATCGCGCGAGTCGACGTCCGGTGAGGGCTCTTCGTCGGGACTGAACTCCTCTTCTTCTTCCTCGTCCTCTTCGTCTTCGGCGTCGAGGTCGATCTCATCCTCTTCTTCATCGTCGTCGTCGGTCTCTTCGTCTGCATCGGCGGGAGCCGCGTAGAGCTTTATCGCCTCTTCATCAAACATCGTGATCTTCTCTCCCTTCGCGCATCCCCGTGCGCGGTGCGAATCTGCTGCGCTTCAGCGATCCCGAGAGCAATGTTTGTGTTCGACCAGCAAACACGCCATCTCGCGCGAAGAATTAGCAACAGATGTACGCCGCGGGTACACAAATAGCAAGCACCTTTTTTGGTGCAATGCATTTTTCTGTTGAGAGCGAATCGAAGTTGGTGCGAAAGCGATGGATGTTTAGCGAGAACGCTTGTGCGAGGACGATGCGGCAGCGTGTGTCGATGCGCCATGTCCACTTGCACTTGAGCCCGGATGACTGCTGTGCGTCACGGCATGATGACCGCTTGTATGGCCTGCGGCAGCGGCCGTGCGGCCACGACGTCCACGTGCACTGTGCCCACCGCCACGACCTGCGGGCGCAAGGTGTACGGGCTCGGCGACATAGATGGAACGCCCTGGCCGCAGCGTTGCACTGCTGCCATTCCACTCACGCAGCTGTTCAACGCTGACGCCGAAACGATCCGCAACCGTGACAAAGGTGTCGCCACGATGGACGCTGTAGCGTTGCTGCCCAGGTGAAGACGACGAGCCGCCGCTAAGCGGGATGATGAGTTCATCGCCCGCTTCCACAGGTTGCGTCGGTGTGACCTCGTTGTAGGAGGCAAGGGTCTCCGGCCGCGTATGGAAGGACTCCGCAATGCCATCGAGTGTCTCGCCTGACTTCGCAACATGGAAGCGCCAGCTGGTGCGATTGGCTTCGGGGATGTCCTTCAGGCGTGTGACGTAGGTGTCCCGTGTGCCAGGTGGCAGATGCAGATCGTAGGGGATGTCGCGTGGGGTGGCGAGGCGCAGCAGTGCGGGGTTGAGCGCAACGATCTCCGGCACCGTGGCGTTGGTGACATCGGCGACGAGGCGCAGATCGATGGCGTACTCCGTGGTGACGACGTCGGTCAGGAGAGGTGCATCCGGGACGAGGTTGGTGAGGCCATACTGCTGTGGGTTCTTGGCCATGATGGCGGCGGCGATGATGCCGGGCACATAGTTCTTGGTGGCAGTGGGCAGCGCGTTATGGCGATAGAGCTCCCAGAAATCGGCGTAGCCGGTGCGCTGCACGGCACGCTGCACGTTGCCGGGGCCCCAGTTGTAGGCGGCCATCGCGAGATACCAGTCGCCGAACTGCGTGTAGAGGTACTTCATGTAGCGTGCGTAGGCGAGTGAGCTCTTGTCGGGGTCGAAACG
Source organism: uncultured Acidobacteriaceae bacterium (assembly GCA_964243395.1). Classification (GTDB taxonomy): domain Bacteria; phylum Acidobacteriota; class Terriglobia; order Terriglobales; family Acidobacteriaceae; genus Granulicella. The sequence goes on from CAXTFS010000028.1 coordinate 10,227, forward strand.
CTCATCGAAGTAGCCGTTGCGTTCGAGGCCATAGGCGCCCTGGAAGGGCATGAACTGCCACATGCCGCCGGCGCCGGAGGTGCGATTGACGACCTGGGGCTGAAAGCCGGATTCGGCGACGGCGAGATAGATGAGGTCCTGCGGAAGGCCGGCGTCGCTTAGATCTTTCACGATGATGGCCTGGTACTTGCCGGCGCGTTCGAGGGAACGCTTGAGATGGGCGTGGCCGGCGGGCGAGTCGGAGAAGTAGCGAATGTAGCCGGCGACATACTCATTGACCACCAGCGGCAGATCGGACTTGGTGGTCTTGAGTTGATTCGCAACGCGGTTCACGAGCGCCGGATCGGCGGGAAAGGTGACGGCGCTCTCGGCTTCTTCGATGGGGGCCTCTTCGACCTTGGGCGAGAAGCCGTTGCCCTGCTTGAGCGCGACGATCTCGAGCGAGTTGATCGCGTCGAGCAGGCGTTCGAACTCTTCGGAGACCTGGGAGTCGTTCTTGAGGTCCATGCCGGAGGAGAGCATGGTGTCGACGGCGAAGTCGAAGTCCTGGCGTGCGGCGTCGAGACGGTTGTTGTTGTAGTTGTTCACGCCGGAGGCATAGCTGGTCTGGGCGCGGTTGATGAGCTCCTGTACCTTTTGCGCGTGTTGCTGCGCGGCGTAGGCCTGGGCCGCGGCCTGCTGCTGAGCTCTCGCCTGGGCGGCCGCCTGCGCTTGTGTCTGGGCTGCTGCGGGGGCTGGTGTGCGTTGTGCCGCCTGCGCCGCGGCAACGGCGGGAACACCGGCCAGGGCAAGCACCACAGAGGTGCTGCCGAAAACCCGCAAAACACGACCTGCCCACCGCTTGCCTGCAACGAACGCCATCACCGTTGATTGTACGGCGGGGTCTTCGGGGATCGGGGCCAACGGCGCGTTCGTCGGAGAGGACGAAGCCGAATGCAAAACATTTCCGAGCGGAACGGGGCGCGGTGCGTCTTCACAGCAGCAGAACAAGGAACAGGAACAAGGCATCAGGAACAGGGAATGGCGCTGGCGCTTGGAGACGGACGATTGGCTTGGTGGGCGCCGGAGCGTAGCCGTGAGGCGGTGGATGTCGCTGCGCTGGTGGAAGCCCATGCGGCGTTGCTGTACCGGGTCGCGTTTTCGGTGGTGCGCTCCCCGGCGGAGGCAGAGGACATCGTGCAGGAGAGTTTCCTGCGGGCGGTGGAGCAGGGTGGCAAACTCGGCGAGGTGAAGGAGCTGCGGGCGTGGCTGGTGCGTGTGGCCTGGAACCTCGCCCTGGACCGCAAGCGACGCACGCAGCCGGCGCAGATGGAGGACGATGCGGCGGAGCTGATTGCCTCGGCTGAACTGCCGGCAGACCGGCGCGTGATTGCGGCAGCGGAGTTGCAGCGCGTGTTGATGGTCGTGGACACCTTGCCGAAGCACGAGCGTGCGGTGCTGCTGCTGAGCGCGGTGGAGGAGTTAAGTGCCGGCGAGATTGCGGTGGTGCTGGGCCGGTCGGCATCGAGTGTGCGGTCGTTGGTGTTTCGGGCGCGCGCGCACCTGGAGGAGCGGCTGGCACGATCGACGCCAGAGCCAAGGGACGCACGAGGGAGGATGCAGTGAACGAGGGACGAGCCAGGCCACAGAGTGGCGAGCGGGCGCTGCACCAGCTTGCGCGGGTGGAACCGCCAGCGGGGATGCAAGGCCGCGTGTTGCGCCGTTTACAGGATGTCGCCGTGTCACGCCCCGTGCCGCGTGGGTGGGCTCGGTCGTGGAGGCTCTCGGGGCTTCTGGTTGCCACGCTTGCCATGCTGGTGGTCTTGTCGTTGTGGATGGCGCGTGGCCGGCATCCTGCTGCGGGGGCGACCGCGTTTGTCGCTGTACCGAGACCTTCAACCATCGTCGCTTCTACGCAGGACTCCCATGGGTTGCAGGCACCGGTGCGCTTCAAGCGGCTGCAACGATCGCCGCCTGGGCACACAGCGAAGCACGTCCGGCCCCTCCCGGTGCCTTCCGCCCCGCCGTCTTACCCGGCTCCACCGGCCCCGTTGACGCATGAGGAGCAGTTGCTGCTTCGCCTTGCCGTAAACCACGCCGCGGTTGATGCGCCAGCCTACGAGGCACTGGTTCGCGTTGAAACTGTTCGCGTTCCGGGGACTCCGTTACCCACGTTTTCTAACGCCATGAACACTGGAGATCAACCATGATGCCGAAACCGTCCCGATTGCTTTTGACTGCAGCGTTTGCCTTGAGCATGGCTGTGCCTGCGTTGCCAGTTCTGGGTCAGACCTCTGCCTCGACGGACAAGCCGGCACACACGTACCGCCTGCTCTATACCGTGACGGAGTCGGACGCGGGCAAGCGTCTCGGTGTGCAGCACTTTGCGATGACCGTGGTCTCGGGTCAGCGTGCCTCGATGAAGGAAGGCAGCAAGATCCCTGTGGTCACGGGCGGTTATACGCAGGCCGGCACGCCGCAACAGGGCCAATACCAGATCACGTACATCGATGTGGGACTGAACCTGGACGCGACGTTGTCTGACGGCAATGACGGTCTGCAGCTCAAAGCCACCGTTGAACAATCAGGGATGCTGGACCCGGTCGATTCCATCACAAAGGATCCGGTGATCCGTCAATCGAGGCTGGATAATTCCTGCCTGCTGAAGGTCGGCACACCGGTCGTGCTGGGATCGTTGGATGTACCGGGCAGCACGCGGCACCTGGACATTGAAGTCGTGGCGGAGCGTGTGCCCTGAGCCGGGGTCCTGGGGTCTGCGCTGCTATTCTAGAGATTCGAGCGCTTTTCGCTCGCTTTGAGATTTCTGGACAGCATGGACCCCAAGTACATCCGTAACTTCGCGATCATCGCGCACATTGATCATGGCAAATCGACGTTGTCGGACCGGCTGCTGGAGCTTACCGGCTCGCTGACGGCGCGCGAGATGCAGGAGCAGGTGCTGGACGCGATGGACCTGGAGCGGGAGCGTGGGATCACGATCAAGGCGCATACGGTGCGCATGATGTATCACGCGTCGGATGGGCATGATTACCAGCTGAACCTGATCGATACGCCGGGGCACGTGGACTTCAGCTACGAGGTCTCGCGGTCACTGGCGAGCTGTGAAGGCGCGCTGCTGGTGGTGGATGCGTCGCAGGGTGTCGAGGCGCAGACGCTGGCCAATGCGTACCTTGCGATCTCGAACGGGCTGGAGATCATTCCGATCATCAACAAGATCGATCTGCCGAGCGCGGACATTGAACGCACGAAGGCGATGATCGAGAAGTCGGTAGGCCTGCCGGCGGACGACGCCGTCGCTGTCTCCGCGAAGACGGGGCTGAATGTTGAGCAGATTCTTGAGGCCGTGGTGCACCTGCTGCCGCCGCCCAAGGGCGATGCCGACGCGCCGCTGCAGGCGCTGATCTTCGATTCGTGGTTCGACGCATACCGTGGCGTGATTGTGCTGGCGCGTGTGATCAACGGGCGCATGCGCAAGGGCGACAAGATCAAGATCATGTCCAACGGGCGGACGTTCGACATCGACAGCATGGGCGTGATGACGCCGAAGCCGGTGGCGCTCGATGAACTGAGCGCGGGCGAGGTCGGCTTCTTTGTGGCGACGATCAAGAACGTCGCAGACACCAAGGTTGGCGACACGATCACGCATGTGGACCGGCCCTGTGCGGAGGCGCTGCCGGGCTTTGAAGACATCAAGAGCATGGTCTTCGCCGGCTTGTACACGGTGGATTCGCATGAGCACGGCATGCTGCGCGATGCGCTCGAGAAGCTGCGGCTGAATGATTCGAGTTTCAACTTCGAGCCGGAGAGCTCGGTGGCGCTGGGCTTTGGATTTCGCTGCGGCTTTCTGGGGCTGCTGCACCTGGAGATCATCCAGGAGCGGCTGGAGCGCGAGTACGATCTCGACCTGATCATTACGGCGCCGGGCGTGCGGTACAAGATCACGATGACCGATGGCCGCGTGCTCGAAGTGGATAATCCTTCGCGCTGGCCGGATCCGACGGAGATCGACACCATTGAAGAGCCGGTGATCACGGCGAAGATCCTGACCAACGAAGAGTATGTGGGCGGGATCCTGAAGCTGGTCGAAGACAAGCGCGGACGGCAGCAGAATTTGGAGTATGTGTCCGAGACGCGCGTGATGATCACGTACGAGCTGCCGCTGAATGAGATCGTGCTGGATTTTTATGACCGGCTGAAGAGCGTGTCGCGTGGCTATGCGTCGCTGGATTACCAGCTGGCCGGGATGTGGGTTTCGCCGATGGTGAAGATGGACATCCTGGTGGGCGGCGAGCCGGTGGATGCGTTGTCGATCATCGTGCATCGTGACCTGGCGTATGACCGCGGCAAGGCGCTGGTGTCGAAGATGCGCGAGCTGATTCCGCGACAGATGTTTGAAGTGGCGATCCAGGCGGCGATCGGCGCGAAGATCGTGGCACGGGAGACGGTGACGGCGATTCGCAAGAACGTCATTGCCAAGTGCTATGGCGGCGACATCAGCCGTAAGCGCAAGCTGCTCGACAAGCAAAAGGAAGGCAAAAAGCGCATGAAGCGCATCGGCAAGGTCGATATTCCGCAGGAAGCCTTCCTGGCGGTGCTGAAGGTCGGCGAAGAGTAAGGGCCGCACTTCCGCGCTCGCCTAGTCTGCTGTTCTTGCGGGTGGAGCGGCTCCACGAAGGGCGCGATTCATTGGTTCAGAGAACCAGCGCGCGACGGCCCAGCCCAACGGGGCGGTGCAGGCGAGGATGCCGACGCACCAGAGCCAGGGTTGACCGCGGTGGACGCGGAGCAAGAGCGTTGTGCCCCAGACGACGACAAATTCATGGGTGAGGTAGACCTCATAGCTGTGGCGGCCGAACCAGCGGAATGAGGCGGTCCAGCGTGAGCCGGGCCTGCCGCGCAGAACCGTCGCGAGCATGACGCAGCAGGCACCTATGGGCAGCAGGGTGTCGTCGAGCGCGGCGCGGCCGAGAAAGTTCAGCCACCGCCAGCGTGGCCAAAGGGCGATGATGGCGAGGATCGCTGAGCCCAGGAGGGCGATGGGCACAAGCCAGGGCTTTATCTTCGCCAGGCGGTCCCGGCTTGCCCCCAGATGTGCGGTGAGCAGGGCGGCCAGGCAGCCGAGCGCAATGGCGTCGAACCCACCGAGGTAGGTCTTCTCCCGCGCGACGTCGGTGGCATTCCACACCGTACGCGCAAACGGGCCCATGACGACGAAGGCAAGCAGGACGGCAACGAACATTACGAGACCGCGCCGGACGCGCAGCAAAGCCACGCAGAGCAAGGGGAAGAAGAGATAGAACATCTCCTCGATGGACAGCGACCAAAGAACATCCCAGTTGGGGGGCAGGTAATTGTGGACAGCCTCAAGCCAGTTGAGGTGGAACGTGAGCGCGGCGAAGAGGGCGCGGGGCAACGTGGTGTTCTTGATGCGAAAGCCATCGGCGTGCGTGAGATGCAGGGCGCTGAGGACTGCCAGTAGCGCGAGCAGCAGCGGTGCGATGCGCGCGAAGCGGATGCGGTAGAAAATCCGCGGGCGCATGGCAGCGAGCGAACCGAAGCGGCGCAAGGAGGTGGTGGTGATCAGAAAGCCGGAGATCGCGAAGAAGACCTTTACGCCGTTGCCGCCGTTGAAAAAGATCAGATAACGCAGCCAGCGGGGCAGCGACGTGCCCAAGAGCAATCCGGTGGAGACGAAGCGGATGCGGGTGTGCAGCAGGACAACGGCGACGATGGATAAGCCGCGGAGCAGGTCGACGCCATCGAAGCGGGGCGTTGCCGCCGGGAGCTCGGGCCGGGTGCGCATACTCCATCATCACTGCCGGGAAGACGCTGCGGGGAGGAAGGGCAGTAACCCCGGTGGTGCTCGGGCCGGCGCTGCGTCGCAGGTCCACTGTCACGAGCACAAACAGCAGCGGAGGCCCGAAGGCCTCCGCTGGTACCGAACAGGGAAGAGACTTTACTTGTGCGGCGCGGTGGTTGACGGCGTTGGACGACGCGTCGCCGACGGAGCGGACGGCGGTGGTGCCGCGACACCGGAGCTGGCGTTGTAGGCGTTGATGACGGCCTGCGTGATGTCGGTCGTCTGGCTGAACCAGAGGATCGGGCTGGGCACCTGCTGGTTGCCGCCCATGTTGAGCATCAGGGTGAAGCCATTATCCTGCGAGTACTTCACCGCGGACTGACCGAACTTCTGCGCCACCTTGCCGAGACCTTCCTGCAGCTCACCCTGGTAGGCGTTGGAGGCGTCTTCGGTGTCGCGCTGCAGCGACTTTTCCTTGGTGTCGATGACTTTCAGGCGGCTGGCGCGTTCTTCATCGCTGGTGTTCGGGGGAAGAGCCTGTGCCTGCTTTTGCAGAGACTGAACCTCAGCCCCCTGCGCCTCCAGCTTGTTCTTCTGGGGCTCGTACTTTTTTTGCAGGTCGGCAACGACGCGCTGTCCTTCGTTGGTCGCGGTCACACCCTGCTCAAAGGCAATGATGGCGACCTTGGCGGGGATGGCCTGCGGGGGAACGGAGGCGGGCGCGGATGCGGGAGAGGCGGCGGCGGGGGCCTGGGCGACGAGGCTCGGCACCGCAAGGGCCGAAGCCAGGGCCAGGGCAAAGGGCAGGGTACGGTTCATGCGGGGTGTAAAGCTCCTTACAGCGGTCAGTTGGGGAGTGGAATGGTGCCGCATGGCGCGATTTCCGCGGACAGCAGCAGCGGAAAAACCACGTACCCACGCGCAACACAGAGCGCAAGCCATCCTGCAGATCTCGGAAGTTTGCCGAAACGGGCGCAAACTCTGCGTTAGCTGTGCAGATTATAGCCGAGCGCAACGAGCCCGCGCGGGGGTCTCCTGAAATTCGGAGGCGGATGTAGGCAATCTATGAGATTTTGATGGCCGACGCTCCCCGTAGCGCTCGAAGATGCGCACTTTGGGCCGTTAACGGGTGAAGTGCAGCCTCCGCGCTTTGGCACGCAGATTGCTACTAGCCTGGGTGTTCAAGAAAGGCGTCGCTCCTGGGGAGGGGAGGCTGCCAGCTTGAGGTTCGATAGAGACGAGATGCCCCCAAGGGCACCGCTATCGGACGAGGCTCCTTTGAGCCGTTGGGAGGCCAGTGTTGGCCACAGGCGGCAGGCCAGACTCCGGGGAGGGAGGATGGCCTGTTCCTTTTGCGGGGGCCATTCCCTAGCAGCTGTACTGTCGCTGGGTTGGGACCTGGGCTGGGCCACGGGCTGGGC
>CAXTFS010000029.1:0-10561 GCA_964243395.1 uncultured Acidobacteriaceae bacterium
GCCTACGGACGTCATTGCGGTTTGCGGGCCGGCTGCCGACCCTCCGGCCGTTCGCCACCGCCAAGCCCGAGTGCGGACTCACCTTCCATGCCCAGCGGCACCTGCTCGGCGCGCGTGTGGCTGTCGTATGCCTGCACAATGCGTTGCACCAGGAGGTGCCGGACGACATCCACATCTTCGAAGTGACAAAAGCGAATCCCTTCCACGCCGTCAAGGACGCGCAGCGCCTCCAACAGCCCGCTCTTGCGCGGATTGGGGAGATCGATTTGGGTAAGATCGCCCGTGATCACGGCCTTGGAGCCGTTTCCGAGACGAGTGAGGAACATCTTCATCTGCTCGTTAGTGGTGTTCTGCGCTTCGTCCATGATGATGAAGGCCTCGTTCAACGTGCGGCCGCGCATAAAGGCCAGGGGCGCTACTTCGATGACCCCGGTCTCCAGCATGCGGTCCACCTTGGCCGGATCGATCAGGTCATAGAGCGCGTCGTAAAGCGGACGCATGTACGGATCGACTTTCTCCTGCAGTGACCCCGGGAGAAACCCGAGGCGTTCGCCAGCCTCCACGGCCGGACGAACCAGGATGATGCGGGACACGGTCTTGGCCAGCAAGGCGTTCACGGCCATGGCCACCGCGAGGTAGGTCTTGCCGGTACCGGCCGGGCCGATGCCAAACACCATGTCGTTCCGCTCGATGGACTCGAGGTATTTGCGCTGATTCGGGGTGCGTGGCTGTACGCTGCGCTTGGTACCCGCGCCACGCTGCTTGCCGCTCTCAATCAGGCCGCGCAAGGTGACAGCGGGATCAGCGACTAACAGCTTGAGCAGGGCGTTCAGCTCGCCGTTGTGCGGATGAACGCCGGTGCGGCGAAGGTGTTCGAAGTCCGCGAAGATGCCTTCCACCCGGCTCACGGCCTCCGGTTCGCCCATCACCCGCACTGAGTCGGATCGCAAATCGATCTGTACCCCCAGGCTGTCTTCCAGTAAACGAAGGTTCTCGTCACGTGTGCCGTAAAGCGGCTCGATTCCAGGTGTCAGGGGCAAGGATGTTTTTACCAAGAAGGGATCTGACCTCCGTCAGGGTGAACCATGAATTGGATGTTTCGGGGATTTGCATCGATGCGGTGGCAGCGGGCCGGGCAGGCCGCTCTCAGCTGCCGCTGAAAGCCCGTTCCTTGCGTTGAGACCACCGGGTTGGCGAGGGGTGCCAATTGAGTAACGATGTTGGGGGAGAGCGTATCGCCACCCGCTCGGGGGCGTCAAGTGAAATGTCCGCGAACGTCGACCGTTGACCACAACTGCCGCGCGGGCTAACATAAGGTGTTGCAGCTGACGTGGCCGCGCTGTGTGCGCTCCAGTCGCCGGTCTCCCGCCGCGCTGCTCAATCTCCCGCAGAGTTCGGGTAATCAAGAGAGTTTTCGATGGCCAATCATGTCTCCTCGTTGAAGCGCGCTCGTCAAACCGTCACCCGGACGGCCGTGAACCGCTCGAACCGTTCCAAGCTGCGCACCGTGCTGCGCTCCATGCGTGAGGCCCTGACCGGCGGCAACGCCCAGACCGCTGCTGAGCAGTATCGCGCCACCGTCTCCATGCTCGACAAGAGCGTGCAGAAGGGCGTTCTGCACAAGAACACCGCGAGCCGCTACAAGGGTCGTCTCAACGCCCGCGTCAAGGCTCTGGTGACAAAGGCCGCATAGTCCCGATCAGCATCTGTTCTTCGAAAGGCCAGCCAGGTGCTGGCCTTTCCTTTGGAACACGCCTCCCTACTGCTGCGGCAGGTCAGTCTTCGGAGTGCTCTTGGGCTTGAACTCCGGGACTTCGCCGGGTGCCAGCAGTGTGGGTGGCTTGCGAGCGGCTCCCTGCGCATCGCCCTGCGCCGCCGGCTCGGTGACCGCTGCCTGGGTTGGCGCGGCTGCGCTTGGCGTCCCAGTGCTCCGTCCTGCAGCGCTGCTGGGCGGCTTTGCCGCCGTGGGCGCCGGGTCGGCTGCAGGCGATGTCCCGGGGGGGAGCGGGAGAGCCGAATCGGGATTTGTTGCCGCAGCGGCGGTCTCGGCGGCTTCCTCCGCAATCGGCCGCGTGATCCGCCGCAGCACGATTGGGCCGTGCGACTCCGGCGGCCGCATCGTCGCTACCTCGGCCAGGTCCTTGCGATCCTGCGCCGTGATCTCCGGCAGCGTATAGAAGTCGATCGCGTCGCTGCCGAGGACGGCCAGCGTCCGTCCATCCTGCGACAGGTCGAAGTTCTGCCCGGAGCGCATCGCCGGGGCCGGATGGAGGTTCATCAGCAGCTGTCCACTCTCGGTCTGGTACACCCGGATCTCCTGCCGCGTGGTTTCGGCGTTGGCTGCCACGGCGCCGGACGTACCTGGGCTCGAATCCTGCGGGTTGGCCGTTAGACGGCTCAGAGCGAAGCGTCCGGCAGACGGTGCGGCGACAAAAAGCGGCTCCTGCAGCGCTTGGCCGAAGGACTCCTGCCAGGTCTCATGCCCATCGAAGCCGTACGCGGAGAGCAGATACGAGTCGTCCGAACCGCGGCAGGTAAACGCCACAAACTGGCTGCGGCTCAACAATTCAAGGCGCGGGTTGCAGGAGCTATCGATGGCAGCCATGTTTTGCGGCTTGCCCTCATACTCGTTGAAGCTGAGCGCCCAACGATTGCGCTCCTTGTCTTCCGCCCAAAGATAGCCGTCGCCGTCCAGCGCCAGCCGTAGCAGCCGGGGCGAACCAATCACGCCGGCACGCTTGAAGAGGACCGGCTCTTCGCGTTCGGTCGGCGTCGTTACGCGATAAAACTCGATCGCATAGTGCCGCTTCGCTTTGGTCTCTTCGTCGTTATCCTCCTCACTCTTGTGTCCTGGCAGCGCGATCTGCACCGTAACGACGGCGCCATCCGGTGAGCTCGTCACCAGCTCCGGAAGCCCGGGCCGGTGGGGCAGCGCGACGCGCTGAAAGGATGTTCCAAACGGCAGGCCACGGAGGGGCGAGAAGGTGGACAGTTCGTCGCGCACGCGCATCACGAAGACGCCGTCGCCAACGCTCCACAGGTAGCGGCCATAGTCATGGAGATGCCACTCGGTGCGGGCGAGGATCTTGCCGCTGGGCACCTCGACCACCTCCGCGGCAACCAACCGGTCGGAGTCGTTCTCATCGTCGCCGGGGATACGCGGCACCAGCGAGCGCAGGCTGTACGTAAACAGGATGTGGGAGCTGTCGAGCAGGTGCAGCGTCGCCATGGAGCGGCCCGCATGCATCAGGGCCAACGGGTGACCGGGGAAGCCCAGGGACCGCAAGGGCACACGCATGGTGGGCACGGGCGGCTTTTCGGCATAGCTCGGCCGGCCGCCTGCCAGCAGCAGCAGGATCGTGAAACAACGGCCGATGTGCCTCGCCGCAAACATGCGCTGCTTCAGCATCATGGAGATTAGGCCCGCCCCCACTCCGTTCCCTTGTAGGCTGTAGTTTAGACGATTGCCGATGCGGCAGGTCTCCTCAAAGGGGTGCCTGTTTCAGGCCACAAAAGGCAGTCTGGATGGCGCTTCGATCGAAACGGCGCCTGGATCGAGCACAGCAAGCCCGCCGCAAATAGAAACAGGAGACTCGCCCATGCCTTACCGTTGCACCCTGCGTCTGCGGGGGTTTTCCCTTGGATCGGACACTCTGCTTGGATCGGCTGCTGCGCTTGGATCGGCTGCGGCGCTTGGATCGGCTGCGGCGCTTGGATCGGCTGCTGCGCTCATGGTCATGTCCGCCACGATGGCCACCTCCGCGGCGTCGGCGCAGGCACCGGTCAGCGCGCCGGATGCAGGGCCCTCGGTGGCCCACTACGAACTCGCGCCGGCATTTGATCGATCTTCTATCGACACGTCCGTGAATCCGTGCGACGACCTGTACAAATTCGCCTGCGGCAAGTATGCCGGGAGCCATCCCATCCCAGCCGATCAAACCGGCGTCGACCAGTTCTACACGCTGTACAACGTCAACGCGGAACGCCTGCAGGGCATCCTGACCCGCTACGCCGCCGCGAGCGCGGAGCGCACGCCGAACCAGCAGAAGATCGGCGATGATTACGCCGCATGCCTGAACACGGCGCAGATTGACAAGGACGGCCTCGCGCCTATCCAGGGCCTGCTGGACGAGATCGATCGCGTGACCAAACCCGGCCTGCCCTATTTCGCCGGCGAGCTGCAGCGCTATGGCGTCAACGTGTTCTTCGGCTTTGGCGAGATGCAGGATTTTAAGGACGCGACGAAGCAGATTGCGGTTATTCAGCAAGGTGGACTCGGTCTGCCGGAACGCGACTACTACACGCGCACCGGCGACAAGGACAAGCTGCTGCGCGAGCAGTACGTCGAGCACATCACCAAGATGCTCGCGCTCGGAGGCGAGTCGCCGCAACATGCGCTGCTCGATGCCCGTGAGATTCTTGCGTTCGAAACAAAGCTCGCCGAGGCTTCGCTGACCAATACGGAGATGCGGGATCCGGCGGCGATATATCACCCCGAAACGCTGGCTGCCTTTTCAGGGACCCTACGCGGTGTGCCGCTGGCGCCGTTTCTCCAGGCGATCCACTCCCCTGCCATCGACTCCCTGAACGTCGCGACGCCGAAGTTCTTCCCGGCGATGGTGGACGCCATCTACGGGGCTAAAATCGAGGTGTTGCGGGCGTATCTGCGCTTCCACCTATTGACTACCTTTGCCGGTGTGCTGCCCTCCGCCATCGACGCGGAGAACTTCCACTTCTATGGCACGCAACTGGAAGGTCAGCCACAGCAGCAGCCGCGCTGGAAGCGCTGCTCCGCCACGGTGGACAGTGCGCTTGGTGAAGCGCTGGGGCAGGTCTACGTGCAGCAGTACTTCGCCGGCGACAGCAAGGCCAAGACGCTGGAGATCGTGCATGACATTGAGGCCGCGATGGACCACGACATCGACACGCTGGCCTGGATGAGCCCGCCGACCCGCGTACGGGCCAAGGAAAAGCTGCACGCCATCACCGACAAGATCGGCTATCCGGAGAACTGGCGTGACTACTCGAGGCTGAGCATCTCGCCCACGGATGCGTTTGGGAACCAGGAACGCGCCACGGCGGTCGAGAACGATCGGCAACTGGGCAAGATCGGCAAGCCGGTCGATCCGCTGGAGTGGACAATGACCCCACCGACAATCAACGCCTACTACGATCCGAGCATGAACAACATCAATTTCCCGGCCGGTATCCTGCAGCCCGCGTTCTATGACCCAGGCGCGGATCTGGCCGTGAACTACGGTCATATTGGCGGCGTGGTGGGCCATGAGCTAACCCATGGCTTCGATGACGAAGGCGCCAAGTTTAACGCCAAGGGCAATCTCGACGACTGGTGGACCGAGGCCGACAAAAAGAACTTCGAAGGGCGTACCTCGTGCCTGCAGAAGGAGTACGACGGCTTTGTCGCGGTAGACGATGTGCACGTCAACGGCAAGCTCACGCTGGGCGAAAACACTGCGGACAACGGCGGTCTTCTGCTCGCCTACATGGCCTACCTTGATCGCGCGAAGCAGACGGGCGAAGACGTGAATGCCAGGAAGGACGGCTACACCGGCACGCAGCGTTTTTACATCGCCTGGGCGCAGAACTGGTGCGAAAACTCGCGGCCTGAAAACGTCCGCAAGGAAGTTCTCACCGATCCTCATTCGCCGGATCATTTCCGCGCGAACGGCCCCATCGTGAACCAGCCTGGCTTTGCCCGTGCCTTCAGCTGCAAGGCAGGATCGCCGATGGTGCCGACGCAGAACTGCCGCGTGTGGTAAACGCGGTCGGGGCAGCTCGAGGCGGCAGGCCGCTTGGTTTCGCGGCCTGCGCCTTGGCCAGTGTGTTCTGGGGTTGCGGCTTCTTCTTCGGCAAGATCGCACTGGCGGAGATGAACGTTGGCGCCATGGTCTTCTACCGCTTTGGCTTCGCGATCGTCGGTCTGCTGCCGTTGCTGTTCACGCACCGGCCCGAGCTGAACCGGCGTGAATGGAGTTGGCTACTGGTTGGCGCGCTATTCGGTGTGCCACTGCAGTTCCTGCTGCAGTTCCGTGGACTGACGATGACTACGGTCTCGCATGCCTCATTAATGGTGGGCACCATGCCCGTAATCCTCGCCGTTGGCGCTACGATCTTCGCGCATGAGCGCTTGCAGGCGCTTGGCTGGGGCGCGCTCGCCGTGTCCACAGGGGGAGCAGCGCTGATTGTGCTTGGCGGCCGCCACGACACCCGCGCGAACGGACCTTCGCTGGCCAGGGATCTGCTGGTCGTGGGGTCGATGGTCATTGCGCTGTTGTGGATCCTCATCAACCAGCGCCTCATGATGCGTCACAGCTCGATCGTGATCTCCGCGTATGGCACGCTGGCGGGCTTTCTGATGCTGGGCGTGTGCGTGCCGGTGCTCTATGGCATGCCCCCGGTGCACGGCGTCAGCACGGAGGCATGGGCCGCACTCGCAGCCAGTGGCCTGCTGTGCACGGCGTGCACAACCCTGCTGTGGAACTGGGGCATGACGCGCGTGCCCGCCTCACAGGCAGGAGTGTTGCTCAACATGGAGCCGCTGATCGGATCGGTTCTCGGGGTGGTGCTCCTGCACGAGCACCTGGGAGGCCTCGCCTACGTGGGCGGTGCGATGATTCTGCTCGCAGCCGTCACGCTCACCACTCGCTCGTCGAACCTCGCCGAGGAGCTCTCCGAAGAGGTGGCGGCGATTTAGGCCGGGGTTTCGACCGGGCCCTGCTACTATCCTCCCGGAGACAAACGTCTCCCCACACCCTGCACAATCCGGAGACCGCCAGCCATGAAGCGTTTCGTCCTCGCCGCAGCCCTGTTCGCCTTCACCACCGCCCTGCCTGCGCAAAACACAGCGCCGGCGGCTCAACCCCCAACCTCAGCGGCCACGCCGCAGCCGATGACACAGCCCGCGTCCAAACCGGGCAAGGCTCCGATGCAGCAGGCGCCAGGCGGCGGTCCGGACCAGGTGTGGGTCAACACCACCTCCAGCGTGTACCACTGCCCGGGAGATCGCTACTACGGCAAGACCGCGCACGGCCGCTATATGACCGAGGCCGCCGCGAAGTCGGCTGGCGCCAAGGGTCAAGGCGGCAAGACCTGCTTCGCGGGTAAGTAGTTTGGAGGAAAAGTTAGGGGGCGCGGCGCGAACCTGGTCGTCGACAAGGTCGCGCCCGCCCCACATGTCTAGCTCCTAACTTGCTCCATGACTTGCTCCGTAATTTCTCCTAGACAGGCGTGATGATGCCGCCCACCGGCAAGGACGAAGGCAGCGACCCCGGCTGACGCAGGTGCATCGCAGCCGCCACCGTGTCGGTGTACTTCAGCCCGGCCCCGGTGTTGAAGAGCACCACCCGTTCTTCCGGCTTGATCTCCCCGGCGGCCATCAGTGTGTCGTACGCCGCGGTGGCTGCGGCACCCTCCGGAGACAGAAACAGACCCTCATGCTGCGCCCAATCCAGGATGGACGCGAGGATCGTCCCGTCGTCGGAACTAAGGACCTTGCCCCCGGACCGGCGCACGATGTCGAGAATGATGTCGTCCCCGTACGGCTTGGGGACCCGCAGACCGGAGGCAAAGGTCGCGGCGTCCCTGTAGAACTCGCTGACGGGTTTGCCCTCGTCGAAGGCCCGCGTCATGGGGGCGCAACCGGCGGCCTGCAGCGCGTACATGCGCGGCCGCTTTCCGCTGACCCAGCCGAGCTCTTCCATCTCCGCAAAGGCCTTCCACATGCCGATCAGGCCCACGCCGCCGCCGGTTGGATAGAAGATCGCATCCGGGTACTGCCACCCAAGCTGCTCCACCAGCTCGTAGCCCATGGTCTTCTTGCCTTCCACGCGGAACGGCTCTTTCAACGTTGAAATATCGAACCAGATATCTTCCGGTGCAACCCCCTCGGCGCGTTGCCGTTTTACTTCTTCACCGACAAGCCGCGCGCAGTCGGAGATCAGGCCGTCGATCATGTGCACATCCGCCCCATACACGACGCCTTCGAGGTAGTTCGCCAGAGGCACATCCTGCGGCATGTATAGGTGTGCTGCAATGCCCGCTGCAGCAGCATAGGCAGCCAGTGCGCCGGCAGCGTTGCCTGCGGATGGTACGGCGAGATGTCGCAGGCCGTAGTGTTTGGCCATCGTGACCGCAAGCGCCAGGCCGCGTGCCTTGAAGGTGCCGGTAGGATTGGCTCCCTCTTCCTTGATCAGCAGGCCGCGGTAGCGCCTTGACTGAATCATGGGCGTCCAGCCTTCGCCCAGGGTCACCGGCTCGACGTCCGGCAGCACATCGCGGTAGCGCCACATGCCCAGACTTGCGGCAGAGGCTGCGGCCAGTTGCGCCGGGCGTTCGCGATGTGCGGTGCGCTTCAGCATTTCCATGTCATAGCGCACGTAAAAGATTCCGGCATCCACCGGGCAAAGCGTCTGCGGCGTGTCGGCAGAGACCCTGTTTCCGCAGCGCGCGCATTCGAGATAAGCAATCGTCGGCATATCGCACCATGCTATCGAAAGCGGTTGGTCCGGTTCTTGCGCCGGAGTGCACGTTCACCGCCTTCCGGTGTGTCCGGCGAAGTGCAGGGGAGGAACGTCCGCGGCCCTGACAGAACGGTCCTATAGCCTAGGTCCATGAGGCCGTGTTTGATCGCGATCGACATGGACGGCACACTGCTCGGCAGCGACGGCCGCGTAAGCCCGCGGAACCGGGCCGCGTTGCTGCAGGCGGAGCGGCGGGACGTGGAGATCGTGATTGCCACAGGTCGTCGCCATGCCTACGCGATGCGCGTGTTGCGTGCGCTCGGCCTGCGCGGCACCAACGCCCTGATCAGTTCCAACGGCACCGTGATCCGCACCATCGGCTCACGGCTGGTGCATCGCACGCACATGCCGCTGGAAACGGCCCGCTGGCTGTGTGACCAGATCGGCGAATTCCGCGACACCTTTGTTCTTACCTTCGACAACGTCGGTGAAGACGGTGAGGACCGTCGCGGTGCGCTGGTGTGTGAACGGCTGGATGTGCTGCACGCCAGCATTGGCGCGTGGATGCGCACCAACGATCCCTACATTCGCCGCGTCGAGCGGATGGAGCACGCCCTTGAGCCGGCTCGCTACGGCTTCGGTTCGGTTGCGATCGCAGAGGAAGAATCAGGACCGCTCGACGGCGCCCCAATCCAGGCCATGCTTTGTGGAACAGTCAACCGCATGCAGCAGGCGGAGGCGCGTTTGCTGCAGCATCCTGCCGTCGCGGGGGTTGGCGAGCCGGAGTTCCCTGGCTGCGAGATCGTCCTGCACCGCACCGTCTACCCTGAGCGCGATCTGGCCATCCTGGACATCCTGCCGGCAGGCTGCTCGAAGGCTGCTGCGCTTGCGTACCTCGCTGAACTACGCGGCTGCACGATGGCCGACGTCCTTGCCATCGGCGACAACTGGAACGATCTGTCCATGTTGCACACCGCCGGAAAGGCCGTGCTCATGTCGAACGCCCCCGCGGAGCTCCTGTCGCTGGCCGGTCAGCACGGCTGGACAGTAGGGCTGTCGAACGACGAAGACGGCGTGGCCGTGGCGATCGAAGAGGTTCTTGGCTGACCCGAGGTCCGGATGCGCCTTTCGTCGGAGTGCTCACATTTCCCGGTCTGCGGTAGTCTTTTGAGCAGTGCTGATGTTCACCAAAATCCTTAGCCGGCGCACGCTGGCCGTTCTCACGGTCACGGCAGGCTTGGCCAGCGCGCATCGTCTGCTGGCGCTGGAGCGGGTTACGCTGCGGAATGGCTTCTCTTACGATTGCGCACGGCAGGAGTCGTTGGACGGCACGCATGTCCGGCTCTACCTGGATGACGCTCCAGCCTCGAGTTACATCGATCTCACTGCCGACGCCATCGTCGCGGTAGAACATCTTCCCGACTTAAAACCAGTCACGACGACCGCAGCGCCTGCTGTAGGCGCAGCTTCAGCACCGGCGGCAGACGTGCACACGCTGCTACGGCATGCGGGCGAGACGCACAATATCGACGCCGAGCTTTTGGGCAGCATCGTCAAGGCCGAGAGCAGCGGCCGCGCGATGGCTGTGTCGCGAGCGGGCGCCCGCGGCCTGATGCAGCTGATGCCCGGCACCGCAGCGGCATTCGGCGTGGCGGATGCGTTTCGCCCGGCGGACAACATCGCCGGCGGTGCTTCGTACTTCGACTCCCTGCTCACGCGCTACCGCGACAATCTGGCCTTGGCACTGGCGGCGTACAACGCCGGTCCCGCTGCTGTGGACCGGTACCACGGCGTCCCGCCGTACCGGGAGACGCGGGCGTATGTGGCGCGCGTGATGAGCGAGTTCAAACGCAGAAAGCTTGCCCTCGAACACACCGCGCAGGTCGCGCGGTAGTCGGCGGCGGCACAGCCCGGTGACTCTCCCTCAACAGGATTTCGACGGAGCTGCGACCGCGGCTGACATCGGTCTGCGCCGCCCCTCAGCATGGACGTGGGGACTCGCCTGCTGCGGGCTTGCTCTTGCCCTTGGAGCGGCGTGGGACGTGGATCACCACGGAGGCGCTCGCGCTCGGGTCCGCATA
>CAXTFS010000029.1:10571-17382 GCA_964243395.1 uncultured Acidobacteriaceae bacterium
CTTGTTGCGGGGCTGGTCTGCATCTACGCCGGTCTTCTATTGCGTCCGGTGCGCTGGGCGCTGTTGCTGCCCGCGGAGAACAGGCCGGCGATCCGCACGCTGATTGCCCCGCAGCTGATGGGCTTTGCTGCGATTGCCCTGTTCGGCCGCGTCGCTGACCTGGCTAGGCCCTACCTGGTGGCGCAACGCACCCACACGCCGGCGACAATGCAGATCGCCGTGTACACCATTGAGCGGGCGGAAGACCTCGCGGCCGCAGCCGTCCTGTTCTCGTTGACGCTGCTGTTCATCCCTCCGACGACGCCGCACCACGAAGCCCTGAGCCGAGCGGGGATCCTCGCCTTTCTCGCGACGCTTGGCCTGCTCGGGTTCGGGTTGCTGTTGCGCTTCGCCGGGGAGCGGACCGCCCGTGTGCTTTCGGGTTGGCTCCGGCCGGTGTCACCGCGATTTGCAGAAGTCGTAAGAATGCGCTGCCTGGAATTTCAGGCAGGGCTCAACACCTTGCGCTCGCCCGGGCAGATGGTCGGCACCTTTGCGCTCTCGCTGCTGATCTGGGGTGGCATCGCACTGTCGTACCTGTTCTGCGCGCACAGTTTGCCCGGCACACCGGGGCTCGCGCGGCTGGGGGGGCCCTCGATCATGCTGCTGATGGCGACCAGCATGGGGGCGTCCCTGCTGCAGATTCCGGTGCTCGGCTGGTTTACGCAGATTGCGGCACTCGCGGCCGCATTTCATGCGCTGTTCGGCGTGCCGACCGCGGCCGCCTCGCTGTGCGGAGCGCTCACCTATGCGACCAACACGCTGAGTGTGATCCCGGCAGGTTTGCTGCTGGCGCGGGGCAGCGGGCTGAAGCTACGCGCCGCGGGCCGTGCTTCGGCGGCGCCAGCAGCCTAGCCCTTGCTAGAATCAAGCTCGCATGAGGTGTCCGTACTGCGGCTTTACTCAGGATAAGGTGATCGACTCCCGCGAAAGCAAGGAGGCCGATGCCATTCGCCGACGGCGCGAATGCGAGCGCTGCACCAAGCGCTTCACGACCTACGAACGGCTCGACGAAATCCCCTACATGGTCGTGAAGAAGGACGGTCGGCGCGAAAAGTTCGACCGGCAAAAGGTGCTTACCGGCCTGCTGCACTCCTGCCAGAAGCGCCAGGTCTCCGTGACCCAGATGCAGACGATCGTGGATGCTGTGGAGGCCTTTGTGGTCGATTCCCCCGAGCGTGAACGTTCGACCTCTGCGCTGGGCGAGCTGATCATGACGCGCCTGAAAGAGATCGACTCTGTCGCCTACATCCGCTTCGCCAGTGTGTATCGCGACTTCAAAGACGTAAATGAATTCAAGCAGGAGCTTGAAGGGCTGCTGCGTGGCAACCCTTCAAAGGATCCCAATCACCTCAAAGCACGCCGTCCGTCCGGGCGTTGAGCTCACAGCCAACAGCAAAGGAACCCGCATGCCCCCCATGCCAGAGATACGCCTTCACAAGATCACCCTCATCCCCGGCGATGGGATTGGCCCGGAAGTGAGCGCAGCGGTTGTCGCGATCCTCGAAGCCGCCGGCGAAAAGACGGGCTGCAGCTTCGAGTGGCATCGCTTCGACGCCGGTGCGGATGCGTACGCGAAGACTGGTGAGTACATCCCGCAGGCGCTGATGGATTCGATCCTCGCCAACAAGGTCGCGCTGAAGGGGCCGGTGACAACGCCCATCGGCGGCGGCTTCTCTTCGATCAACGTTCAGCTGCGCAAGAAGTTCGATCTGTATGCGAACTTCCGGCCGGTGAAGTCACTGCCAGGGCTCAAGAGCAACTACCCGGACGTCGATCTGGTGATCTTCCGTGAGAACACGGAAGATCTTTATGCGGGCGTCGAGTACATGGCCACGCCGGAGGTCGCGCAAAGCGTCAAGATCATCACGCACAAGGGTTCTACACGCATCGCCAAGGCGGCCTTTGAGTACGCGCGCAAACATGGTCGTAAGAAGATCCACGCCATCCACAAAGCGAACATCATGAAGCTCTCGGATGGCCTGTTTCTGAGGTGCTGCAAAGCCGTCGCGGCCGAGTATCCGGAGATTACCTACGCCGAGCACATCGTCGACAACACCTGCATGCAGCTGGTGCTGAATCCC
This sequence comes from uncultured Acidobacteriaceae bacterium, assembly GCA_964243395.1. GTDB lineage: Bacteria > Acidobacteriota > Terriglobia > Terriglobales > Acidobacteriaceae > Granulicella. The sequence goes on from CAXTFS010000029.1 coordinate 12,695, forward strand.
TACCAGTACGACGTCATCCTGACTGAAAATCTGTACGGCGACATCCTCTCGGACCTTTGCTCCGCATTTGTAGGCGGCCTGGGGCTGGTTCCAGGCGCGAACCTGGGTGTGGACGGCGCGATCTTCGAAGCAGTGCATGGTTCGGCACCCGACATCGCGGGGCAGGACAAGGCAAATCCAACCGCCCTGCTGCAGTCGGCGGTGCTCATGCTGCACCACATCGGCGAGACCACAACCGCAGACAAGGTGCAGGCAGCGCTCGAGACCGTGTACGCCACGGGGGCGACGCTTACCCGCGACGTGGGCGGCTCGTCGGGCACCCAGGCCTTTGGCGAGGCGGTCATCGCGGCCCTTTAGGGGCGCGCGCGCCCCTGGAACTCTGGCAGCGCATGGGGCTGCATCCAAGGGTGTGTGAACGTCTACTACCGCCCCGCTGCATCCGCCTTCGCCGCCCTCTCGCTCGGCGCCCTGCTTCTATCCGGCTGCAAGACAGACTCGGCCGCCAAGCGGAGTGAGACCTCCCCGGCGGGAACCACGTCTGCGCTCCCGCCGGCAGCGCCAGTCGATCCGGCGCAGGCGGCGACCATCGCCGGCGTTGTTCACTTCAGCGGCACCCCACAGCCCCGCGTGCACATTGACATGTCGATGGACCCGGCATGCTCGCTGACCGGCGGCGACAACCTCAGCGAGCAGTACATGGTCCAGGGTGGCGACCTGGCAAACGTCTTTGTCTACGTGAAGAGCGGCATCGCGCCCTCCTCGGCGGCCGCCGGCGCCGCACCGGTACACGTGGACCAGCATGGCTGCCGGTTCATCCCGCACGTCAGCGCCGTGCAGCAGGGGGGTTCGGTGGCCTTCACCAACTCCGATCCCACCATGCACAACGTGCACACCATGCCGACAGCGGTCGGCAATGCGAGCGTGGATGTCTCCCAGGGGCCGGGATCGCAGCCGCAGGTGCGCCAGTTCCCGTCCTCGGAGCTGATGCTGCCGATCCGGTGCAATAACCACCCATGGATGAACGCCTTTCTGAACATCGCGCCAAACCCCTACTTTGCGGTCTCGGCGGCGAACGGAAGTTTCACCATCGGTGGGTTACCACCGGGCACTTACACACTCGCGGCGGTTCATGAGAAGCTTGGCGAGCAAGACGTGCAGGTCACCGTGCCAGCCCACACGACTACCGCCGCGTCCTTCACCTTCGGCCCCAAGTAGCGCTGACGATTTCCCCGCAGGAGCCCCCGCTTCCATGAACCTTCAGGTTCTTCTTGCCACACACACTTTGCCGCTCTGGTTTCTGGTGGTGTCGCTGTTTCTGCCGCGTATCTGTCTGCTCATCGCATGGCTGCAGCACAGCTTGCCGAGCTATCTCCCATCCTCGCTCAGCATCATCCAGATCATTGTTGGTCTGCTGATTCCGCGGATCCTGATCCTGTTCTGGATTTATCAGGATCAGGGCATCGGCCTCTGGTTTCTGATCCACGCGATTGGCCTGGTGATCGCCTGGGGCGGCGGTGGCAGCCGGGGCACACGTTACGTCCGGCGGAGGCGTGTTGAGGTCGTTGACTAACGACTTCCTTACGCGGACTCCCACCGTCATTGCGTTAGACTTAGCCGATGGAACGGCGTGATGTCGGCATTTTGGGTGCCACGGGAACTGTAGGTCAACGCTTCATCCAGTTGCTCGCCAATCATCCGTGGTTCAACATTACCTGGCTGGCGGCAAGCGACCGCAATGCAGGCAAGACTTACGCCGAGGCCTGCTCCTGGCGCCTCGACACGCCGCTACCGGGGCGCATCGCCGGTCTGGTTCTGCAACCGAATACACCCGAAGCCTCCTCCACGCCGCTGCCACGCATCATCTTCGCTGCGCTCGATGCCGCCGTTGCCCGTGAGCTCGAGCCGAAATTCGCTGCTGCGGGATGTGCCGTGATCTCGAACTCCTCGGCCTTCCGCATGGATGCCGATGTGCCGCTCGTCATCCCGGAGGTCAACGCCGACCATCTCCCGCTGCTGGAGATACAGAAAACGCGCAGGCGTTCCGGCGGGTACATCGTCACCAATCCAAACTGCTCAGCGATCGGCCTTGCACTCGCGTTGAAGCCGCTGGAGCATCGCTTCGGGATCGAAAGCCTGTTTGTTGCAACCATGCAGGCGGTCAGCGGCGCCGGGTACCCCGGTGTGCCCTCGATGGACATCCTGGGCAATGTCATCCCGTTCATCAAGAGTGAAGAAGAGAAGCTGCAGGAAGAGTGCAACAAGCTGCTGGGGCGGCTGGGCGATACCGCCGTTGAACCGCTGGCCGCCAAGTTTTCGGCGCATTGCAATCGCGTCGCGGTGGAAGATGGCCACACGGAGTGTGTCTCGATCAAGCTGAAGACCGCCGCCACCGAGCAGCAGATTCTCGCGGCTTGGGAGGAATTTCAGCCCTTCGGCCCCACCATGTCGCAGTTCGGTGTCCGCCTGCCGACGGCGCCGCTGCACCCGGTGGAGTACGACGCGGGGACGGATCGTCCACAGCCGCGGCTCGATCGCATGCGCGGGGACGGCATGACCGCAACCGTGGGGCGTCTTCGTCCCTGCCCGCTTCTGGACTGGAAGTTTGTCGTACTTTCGCACAACACGCTGCGCGGCGCGGCGGGTGCCGCTGTGCTCAATGCGGAGATCCTTGCGGTGCTTGGCAAGATGGACTTCAAACGCTTCCCGGCGATGCCCAGGAAGGCAAACACGGAAGAGGCCGAGAGCCTCCCGGTGACCGCGTGAGCACGCCCCGTCCCGACATTGTGGTGATGAAGTTTGGCGGCACCTCGGTGGAGGACGCCAGCGCCATGCTGCGCACCGCGGCCATCGTCGCCGGGCGACGCGACCGGGGTTTGCGTCCCGTGGTCGTGGTCTCTGCCATGAGCAAGGTAACGGATCAGTTGCTGGCCTGTGCGGCTGCCGCCTCTGCTGGCAAAGGCGATCGCGAGGCCGCACTGGCCATTGCCGCGCGCCTGCGCACGCGGCACCTGGATGCAGCCGCTACGCTGGCTTCGGGTGAGAGGCTCGATGCACTGCAGCAGGATGTTGGCCGTGCGTTCGATTCACTCGACGAGCTGCTGCGCGGGATCGCGATTCTGCGCGAGCTGACGCCCCGCACCTCGGACCTGATCGTGAGCTACGGTGAGCGGCTCTCCAGCGTGATGATCACTGCGGCGTTTGCCGAACGGGGTCTGCCCAGCGCGCATGTGGACGCCCGTGAGGTGATCCTGACGGACGATCACTTCGGCAAGGCCGTGCCCGATGAACCCGCAATCGAGGAGGCGCTGCGCCTGCACGTCCTGCCGCTGATCGATGCAGGCAGGGTGCCGGTGATGGGCGGCTTTATCGGCTCGTCCGACGGCATCACGACCACGCTGGGCCGCGGTGGCTCCGACTACACCGGCGCCCTGGTCGGTGGCGGGCTGCATGCGGGCGCGATCGAGATCTGGACAGACGTTGACGGCATCATGACGACCGATCCGCGCATCTGCCCCGACGCGCTGCGGGTGCGGACCATCAGCTTCGAAGAAGCCGCCGAGCTGGCCTATTTTGGCGCGAAGGTACTGCACCCCGCTACCATCCTGCCGGCCGTGCAGAAGAACATTCCGGTGCGTGTGCTGAACAGCCGCAATCCTGCCAGCGAGGGCACCGTGATTACTGCGCTGGCGCCCTCATGCGCGAGCCCTTTCAAGTCGATCGCCGTAAAGAAGCGGCTTACGATCATCGATATCGTGGCCAGCCGCATGCTGCTGGCGCATGGCTTCTTAAAACTCGTTTTCGATGTCTTCGACAAGCACAAGTGTGCAATCGACATGGTGTCCACCTCGGAGGTCTCGATCTCTGTCACGGTGGATTCACGCGAGGCTCTGCCCGCGATCAGTGCAGACCTGAGCCGTCTGGCTGATGTCAAGTTCGAAGGCAACAAGGCACTGGTCTGCCTGGTAGGCGAGGATGTCCGCGGGCAGTCCGGCATCTCGGGCCAGGTGTTCAGCGCAATCTCGCACATCAACGTGCGCATGATCTCGCAGGGTGCCAGCGAGATCAACATGAGCTTCATGATCAACGAGGACGAGGTGGATGCGTGCGTGCAGGCCCTGCACCACCAGTTTTTCCGGAACCCCGACCCCGCGATCTTTGACGTTGAAGCGCGGGCGGTCACGTCCAACGCGTAGCAGACTTTGGGAGGCTGGATCCACGATGCGCATCCTCGTTTTAGGTGTGGGTAAGACCGGCAAGCTGGTCGCCTCTGTTGCCGCCGAACACGGCCACAGCGTGCATGTGCTGGACGCGACAGAGAACCGGGGCGCGTCCGCGCTCACCGCGCCGTTTGTCGCCGGTTTCGACGTTGTGATCGACTTCACCACGCCGGAGGCCGTGCTCGGCAACATGCGCGCCTGCCTTGCCAATGGGGCCAGGATGGTCATCGGCACCACGGGGTGGTACGGCAAGCTGCCGGATATGAAGGCCCTTGCGGAGCGGCGGGGCGCCTCCCTGCTGTACGGGCCGAACTTCTCCATCGGGGTGCAGCTGATGTTGAAGCTGGCGGCGGAGATGTCGGAGCAACTGGCCAAGGCCGGCTACACCTTCTCGATCGGGGAGACACACCATGTCACCAAGCTGGATGCTCCCAGCGGCACTGCCCTGACGCTGAGCGACGTGGTGCGCAC
>CAXTFS010000030.1:0-17249 GCA_964243395.1 uncultured Acidobacteriaceae bacterium
TGCCGGAACAGTGGAGAGGTCACGTCCGCGCCGTCCGAGTAGCCGTAGACCATCGACCGCGCGCTGCGTGCCAGGCGCGCGCCGACGGTCTGCTTGTCCGGAGGATGCACATTACCGGCGAGGCCGATATCGAGCGTGACCGCCATCGCCGTCTTGGTGAGCGACAGGGTACGGCGCTGCGCATCGCGTACCAGACCCCAGTCCTCGCCAGGCGAGCTGAAGGAAGAAATCTGCACAAACAGGAAGGGCAGATCGCCCTGCGCAAAATGGGTGCGCCAATCGCTGATCAGCGCGGGGAAGAGCGTGGCGTAATAGGGCGCGCGGTCAAAGGCGGAGTTGGCCTCGCCCTGGTACCAGAGGAAGCCCTTGATCGAAAGCGGCGTAAACGGCGCGATCATGCCGTTGAAGAGCGCCGCGGGCTGCCAGGCAACCTCGTCCGGATGCCACGGGTGCGAGGGCCTGGGCTCGCCGGCTGCTTTCGCCGCCGCATCTTCGCGATGCTCCGCGGCAATCATCGCCGCGTTCTCGGAGACGTGGGCCTGAAACGTGGCGCGGCTGGCGAACGCGGGCAGCAGCTGTGGGTTGTTGCCGAGCGCCTCCATCGAGGTCCACGAATCGGCGGGCGTGCCGCCCCAGCTGGAGTCGATAAGACCAATCGGCACATTCTCCTTCGCAGCGATCTCGCGGCCGAAGAAGTAGGCCACGGCAGAGAAACGCCGTGCGGTCTCGGGCGTGCAGCTGGTCCAGGTAGCGTTGATGTCGTTCAGCGGATAGCCGGAGCTCTTGTGCTCAACGAGCAACAAACGCAGGCGTGGGTTGGTCGCCGCAGCGATCTCTTTTTCGCCGTCTTTCACGGGCGTCCCGGGCCCGAAGCCGGCCAGCGGCATCTCCATGTTGCTTTGGCCGGAGGCGAACCACACATCGCCCACCAGCAGATCGGCGACGGTCTTGTCCGCGCCATCACCGGCGATGGTCAGCGTGTAGGGTCCGCCGGCCCTCTCGGGCGCCAGCCACAGGCTCCACTTGCCGAAGCGGTCCGCCACCGCGGGCACCGTCTGACTGTGAAAATGGGCGGACAGGTGCGCGTCCGGTGTCGCTGTGCCCCAAAGATGGATCGGCTGTTCGCGTTGCAGGACCGCATGGTCGGAAAGCATGTGCGGCAACTGCACCTCGGCGGCGGCAGCGAGCGGAAACATCAGGAAGAGGGCAAAGGACAGCAGCTTCAACGTGGGTGGCTCCAGTGGGGTGTTTGGGTGCGGGCAGCGGCCATCGACAATGTACTACCGCCGGAGCGGTTATGTCTGACGCAGCCGTTCACCGCGGGCAAGTACACTCAAAAACGGGCGTTCGCAGACGCCGCACAGACGAAGTCATCCCCCGTCAGCGCAAAGGAAAGGATCCACCGCACACCATGTCTCCCCTTGTCGGACCTGTCGTTCTTGAGCCCGTTCTTGTTGAGCGCATCTGGGGCGTTCATTCGCTGCAGCCCTGGCATGCGGGAACCCCGGACAAGCCCATCGGCGAGATTTGGTTGACGGCAGAGACCTGCACGGTCGAGGGCGGGTCGCACGCCGGGATGACCCTGGCGGAGCTGACCGAGGCCGCCGGCGGCAGCTTTGGCAATGTGGATGGCGATGGCTTCCCGCTACTACTGAAGTTCCTGTTTCCACGCGAAAAGCTCTCTGTACAGGTACATCCCAACGATGCCGAAGCGCAGGCGCTGGGCATGCCACGCGGCAAGACGGAGTGCTGGTATGTGCTCGCCGCCGAGCCCGGCGCGGAGATCGCCCTGGGCTTTGGGGATGCTCTGACCACTGCTGACGTCCGGTCCGCGATCGAGGATGGAACCATCGAGGCCAGGCTGCAGTACCTACCCGTCAAAGCGGGCGACCTGGTGCTGGTGGACGCGGGCACCGTGCACGCCATCGGGCCGGGCATGGTGGTGCTGGAGACCCAGCAGTACAGCGATACGACCTACCGGCTTTGGGACTACGGCCGCCCGCGGGAGCTGCACGTCGACGCAGGCCTTGCCGTCACGCGCACGCAGACGGCGTCAGGGATCGTGGCCCCGGAGTCCGTGGAAGGCTTCACGCGGCTGGTCACCTCGCCCTACTTCATCGTGGATCGCTTTACCCTGACGCGTGAGAGCGCGATGGCTCTGGATTACCCGAATCAGCTGCAGATCCTGATAGCCCTGCACGATGGGTGTGCCCTGATCGGGTCCGACGGCGAAGCCTTTCGTCTGCCCTACGGGCAGGCCCTGGTTGTGCCTGCGGAAGATCGCGCCTACACGCTCGACAGCGCGGGGCACGCGGAGGTCATCCGTGTGCTGCAGCCGGCAACGGTGGCAGTCTAGCCGTGCACGGTGGCAGTCTAGCCGTGCACGGTGGCAGTCTAGCCGTGCCCAGCGGCAAGACTAGACCGGCGCGCGACCGCCGCTTCGGCGCCAAAGCACCCGGACCTCGGTACGCCAGCGCTCGTCGAGCGCCAGCAAGGTCCACTCCACCTGCGGAGAAACGTAGCGCAGGATTGTCTCCGTCGCCGGATGGATGTGCAGCGCGGGCGCGACAAGGTACAGGCGCGGCGGCAGCGGCGAAAGCGGCACGCCCTTGAAGTAGCCGTGCCGTTGCAGATCGCTCCCCGCAGTGGGGGTACCGGTCGCAGCATCGGTGGTCCACGCGTGGTGATGGCGCACACGCAGCCAGTAGTCGAGCCCCTGCAGCGGCAGCTGAAGATCGTCCGCGGCTTTGAGCTCGATGACCGCCAGGCGGCCGTCTTCGGTGACGCCCAGCAGATCCAGCATGCCGCGATCGCCGGCGCCCGCGATGGCCGGGACCTGCGTGTAGACAAAGTGGGGATCGAAGCGCGGAATGATGCGATCGCTGGCCGAAGCCCGAAGTGGCGCGCCCCCGGGTTGCGCTGGATCGACACAATCGACACAATCAATTCGGTTGCCGCGTGTATCCGGGTCTGGATCATTGCCGTAGCGATCATCCGTGGCCGGCAGCGAAGCGTGGGGTGCCGGGGCGAGGGAGCGCGTCAGCGGCGCGAGGTTTTCACGAAGCACCGATTCGAGCCAGCGCTCGGGTGCGGCGCGGAAGAGCGGGTCGTTGCCGGCCGCGACTGAGCGCTCGCGCAACTCCAGGCGGCTTGGCGCGGTGTTCGCATCGGGAAACACCGCAGCCAGCCGTGGATGCGCCGCGCGTCCGGTAAAGGCGCCAATACGACGGCCAGGACCGGCATGGTGCAGTGTGCGGCCGCGTGCCTGCGCCCCCGGGTTGCGCCGGCGGAACAGGTCGGCGACCAGCTCGCGCAGCGCCGGGCGCGTGTTCTCGTCCAGGGGTGTCTCAGCACCGCCCGCGCCCACGGTAATGGCGAGGGTGTGCGCAAAGCTGCCCGGCGCCATTGAGATGCGTGCCCGGGCAAACTCCAGGCCATGCAGCAGAAACGCAAGCTCGGCCGTGGAGCGAAGCCGGTGCTCAACGCGATAGGTCTCGGTGGGCGGAAGGATGGCGCGCACCGCCTCGATCGCCGCCGCGAAGCGCTCGCGCGCGGCGGCCTCATCGGGATGATGGATCAGGCGGGTACGCACATTGCCCTGATCGGCAGGGTCGCGCGCCATCAACTCCTCGCTGCGTTCGTCGAGCTCGAGGAGCTCCCACTGACCCGCAGCCGCGTTCATCCACGGCAGGCGCGCCAGCGTGAGCATGGCCATGCCCCTGGGCACCACCAGCCGCAGCCCCTTGTAGAGGCGTCGGCCCGCGCCACGTTCGCGGCACTCGTGCAGCCACAGAACCCCGGGCGCGAGGATGCCGTCAACCGTCGCCTGTGACTCCGCCGCACCGACGCCAATGACGGCCCAGGCCCCGTTGCCGCGCACCAGCGATCCCCGCGCATACCCCGGGCCAAAGGAGCGCTCCAGATCCATGGCCGCGCGAAAACCCTCGGGCGTCCACTCCCCGAACTCTCGTCCCAGAACCCGTTCGAGCAGCCGAAGGTACGCCTGCCGTGCGGGCTCACGGGTCTTGGGCGTGCGCGGTTGCACTTCGGCCACGAGTTCCAACAGCTTCGTGCCGGTATGGCCGAAGCGCTGCGTTTGCAGGCGGAGCGCGCCTTTGCGCTCGGTGGTGCCGACGATCGTACGCACCAGATGGCGCTCGCCGCTCCACAGCTGCAGGGTGCACTGATCGTGTTCTGCCGTGAGCTTGTGTCCCGCGTGGCTTAGTTCAAAGACGACCTTGCCGTCCTGCAGCACGACCGCCTCGGGATGCGCTTCGAGATACGCCTGAACCGCATGCGCAATCGCTTTGGGCGTTTGCTGCGGCAACGCTTGTTCAATATCCGCAGCGGGGGCAAGGGACGGCGACATGCGAACACGCTAGCACCGCGCCACGTCCCGGCTCACTCCCACGCAAGCGTCAGCATGTCTCTGCTTGAGCTGAAACGCCAGCTACCAGCCGCGTTCGGCGCGCATGTGCGTGATGTGCGCGACGTGGTGGCGCGAGTGCCAGGCGTACAGCAGCGTGGCGAAATCAATACGCATCGGCCCACGTTCGGCGTGACGAATCCCGCGCGCCCACTGCGTATCGGTCATGCTTTGCAGCACCATCACCCAGCGTGCGTGAACACTCTCGATAATCTCCAGCGACCACTCCACCGGTGCGGTGACGTCCGGCAGTTGCGCAAAGGCCTTCTCGTTGTAGCCCGGCACCACCGGCCAGTCTTCCGTCAACCCAAGACGCAGACGCTGGAAGGCGGTCATGTGCGAGTCGGCGATGTGGTGCACCAGCTGGCGTACGGTCCATCCGCCTTCGCGGTAGGGCGCGTTCTGCTGGTCCGGATCGAGCGGCCGCAGCGCTTCGCGCAACTGCTCGGGCAACTCTGCCAGGGTCAGGATGGCGAAGCGACGATCCTCCGCGGTGATCGTATCGGGCGCCTCAAACTTGCCGATGGGGTAGCGCGGGTCGTGCGTGGTTTCCGTGTTTGTGGCTTGAGCGGCAGACATGGGCATCTCTCCTGACAGGCTTATGGGATGTTTCGGTAGGTGAGCCCGATGCGGACCGCCGGAAATGTAGTCTAACGCGGGGAGAGTGGACGCCATGCGAATGATAGGAAGCCTAGCCGGAGCCGCGCTGTTCGCAATGGCCGCGATGCTGGGCTGCGCACGCAGCAACGTTGGACAGACATCCGCGGTCCATGCCGCGGGATCCACGCGCCCGATCGCCTCCGCTCCCGACGCGCCGGCTTCTCAGCCATTCGTTCACCCAGGCAACAGCTCCCAGTCCTCCCTCGGCTTCGATCGCAACGAGTATCCCGGTGACGCGACGATGGCCGCCATGCGCAACACGTTCGCCTTCACGGGCTACTGGCTGACCAACCCTCCAGGTGAGACCACAAACACGTGGGCAGGCAAGCGCTCGCTGCTGCGCGCGCAGGGATGGGGCTTTCTGCTGCTGGCCAACGGACGTCTCGATGCAGAGATCCTGAAGGCGCAGAAAGGAGGCACAACGCCTGCGGATCTGGCACGGAAGGATGCTGCCATCGCCGTTGCCAATGCACAGCACGAGGGCTTTCCAGCGCATGCCCTTCTGTTTCTCGATCAGGAAGAGGGCGGTCGTCTGCTCGCGGAACAAGCGGCCTATCTGCTCGGCTGGACAGAAGCCGTGGCCGCTACCGGCTTTCGTTCAGGCGTGTACGCAAGCGGGCAGCAGGTCGAAGACGACCCAGGTGCCAGGATCGACACCATTGAAGATGTGCGGGCACGGGTAAAGGCCGGCAAGCTGCACGAGGTTGCCATTTTCGACGCGCTCGACCAATGCCCGCCGGCACCTGGGTGCACGCTGAAGGCAAAGCCACTCAATGGGACGCCCGACGCTGATCTCGTGGTGTGGCAGTATGCGCAGTCGCCACGCCGCCCGGAGATCACGAAGAGTTGTGCCGCAACCTATGCCGCCGATGGCAACTGTTATGCACCCGGATTTCCGCAGGTATTTCTGGATATGAACGTCGCGCGCAGCCCGGATCCTTCGGGTGGAAGATAGCAATTCCGGGTAAGTGGAAACGAGCAAAGTACAATAGAACATATGGCGGCTCTCCCATCCCCTTTTCTGCAGCCCGCATATGATCACAAACGATACTTTTTTGACACGCTCGGAATAACCGAGCGGCTTTTGGAGCGCTGCCTCGGCGAGGCCTTGAGCGCGGGTGGTGATTTCGCTGATCTGTACTTCGAGGCTGTGAGCTCGAGTTCGCTGGGGATGGACGAAGGCATTGTGAAGACCGCGTCCGAAGGCATCAGCGTCGGTTGCGGTGTGCGCGTGTTGAGCGGCGAACGCACCGGCTTTGCCTACACGGACGATCTTTCGCCCGAACGGCTGTTGAAGGCCGCACGCACCGCTGCGCTCATCGCCAACGGACCGCAGACAGAGCGCGTGCAGGGCTTCAAGGAACGGGCCTCCACGCAGCTGTACCCGGTTGCAGGCGCAACCGTGGACGCAGAGATCGCCGCCAAGCTGGCCTTGATCGCCCGTGCCGATCGCGCGGCACGGGCGTTCGATCCACGCATTGTGCAGGTACGTGCCGGACTCAACGATGAACTGCGCCGCATCCTGATTGCAGCCTCCGATGGCACGTTTGCCAGCGACACGCAGCCCCTGGCGCGCTTCAACGTCTTTGTTATCGCGAAGGACGCGAACGGCGAGGTCGCCCGTGGTACCAGCGGTGGCGGTGGGCGCGTGATGCTCGACTTCTTTACGGGTGACAAAAGTCCCGAGCACTTCGCCGAAGAGGCCGCGCGCACCGCAATTCTGCAGCTGGGTGCCGTCCCTGCGCCGGCAGGCGAGATGGAAGTGGTGCTTGGCCCGGGCTGGCCGGGCGTGCTGCTGCACGAAGCCGTGGGGCATGGGCTTGAGGCCGACTTCAATCGCAAGAAGACCTCAGCATTTGCAGGGCTCATCGGGCAGCAGGTGGCCTCGAGCAAGGTCACCGTTGTTGACAACGGCACGATGCCCGGGCGCCGTGGATCGCTGAACGTCGACGACGAAGGCAACGCCACGCAGGAGACCGTGCTCATTGAAAATGGCGTGCTGCGCACCTATCTCAGCGACAAGCTGAGCTCGCGCCTGATGGGTATGCCCAATACGGGCAGCGGTCGTCGTGAGAGCTACCAGGCCATTCCCATGCCGCGCATGACCAACACCTACATGCTCGCGGGCGACGACCAACCGGCTGACATCCTGCGCTCGGTGAAGCGTGGGCTCTATGCCGTGAACTTCGGCGGCGGCCAGGTGGACATTACGACCGGCAAGTTTGTGTTCTCGGCAAGCGAGGCCTACCTCATCGAGGATGGGCGCGTGACCGCGCCAGTGAAGGGTGCCACGCTGATCGGCAACGGGCCCGAGGCGTTGAAGTATGTGTCCATGGTCGGCAACGATCTCGCGCTCGACGAGGGTATCGGTACCTGCGGCAAGGCTGGGCAAAGTGTGCCGGTAGGTGTGGGCATGCCCACGATCAAGCTGGACCGCATGACGGTGGGCGGCACAGGACGTTAGGTGTAGGTGTGGTGGGAACGAAAGGTGGCAGTGCGATGGCAGCAGCGAAAGAGCGCGAAAGTATCTACGAGTGTGAAGTAAGAAGGCGCCGTCGGCGTGAAGGCGGCACGGGCTATGAGGGCTTCTGGAAGTTGAAGTCCGTGCAGGATGCGCTTGACGACAACGACAGTGAATTTCGCTGCAAAGACTGCCATGGCGCGGTGAAGCTGCACAAGCGCAAGGTGGCCCATGGGCCGGCTTCGCACGTGGAGCATCTTCGTAAGCCCGATGCCGAGTACTGCCCGGCTGGCTTGTACTTCCGTCAGGCCGAGGATGGTCGCACGGCAAGGCTCTCCTCCAATCCGATTCAATGAGCCGGTCGCTTCATCAGTCCGCGCCGTTGAAGACGCTCGCGGAAGAAGCACTCGATCGCGCCGTGCGCGCGGGTGCTTCGGACGCTGAGGTTGTCGCCTATGAGGGCGATGAATTCAACGTGCACGTCCGGCTGGGTGAGGTGGAGCAGCTTACCGAGGCCGGTTCGCGTGCGCTGGGCCTGCGTGTTTTCTTTGAGGCCGAAGGTGGCCAGCGCACTGCGACAACCTCGACTTCGGACCTGAGCGATGCTGGTATTGCACGCATCGTTGCGAGTGCGGTGGCGCTGGCAAAGGTCACGGGCGTCGACCCGTTCGCCGGCCTGCCCGAGCGCGGTGCCTTTGGCATGCACGATCCGGAGGCGCAGGCGCTGTACTTCGAGGATGCCAACGCGATTCCCGCGCCGGAACGGATCGAGATAGCCAAGCGATGTGAAGCCGCTGCGCTGAGCTTTGACACGCGCATCCAGAACTCCAAGGGCGCCGGCTTTGATTGCTCCGAAACGCACCGCGTGATGGTGAACTCACGTGGCTTTGCAGGCGAATACCGCCGCTCGTACTGTGGCTTCAGTGCAAGCCCGATCGCGCAGGATGCGGGTGGCATGCAGGGCGGCTACTGGTACTCGAGCGAACGTACCGCACGGCTGCTCGCACCGCCCGAAGCGGTGGGACGCACGGCTGCAGAACGTGCGCCGCGGCTGCTCGGGGCACGGCGCGTACCCACACAGCAGTGTCCGATCCTCTTTCCGCCGGAGACAGCGCGCAGCCTGATGGGCAATCTGCTGGGCGCGGCCAATGGAGACTCGATCTATCGCAACGCCAGCATGTTTGCGGGCAAGCTGGGCGAGCAGGTTGCCGGCGAGAACATCACCATGGTCGATGACGGCACGATGGTCTTCGACCACACCTTGCCGGACGGCTCTACGCTGCGTGTCGGTGGCTTCGGCACCTCTCCGTTTGACGGCGATGGCCTGCCCACACGACGCACGGTAGTGATCGAGCGCGGCGTGCTGAAAGAGCTGCTGCTGAACACCTACACCGGCCGCAAGCTCGGCATGCCGTCGAACGCCAAGGCCTCGCGCGGCCTGGCCGGCACGCCCGGGATCGGCGGCGGAAACTACTTCCTGGAGCCGGGTACGCAGACGCACGAAGAGATGGTCGCGGACGTCAGGCAGGGTCTGCTGGTGCTCAGCACCATGGGCTTCGGCGTGAACCTGGTGACGGGCGATTACTCGCAAGGCGCAACGGGGCTCTGGATCGAAAACGGCGAGGTCGCATTTCCGGTGGAGGAGATCACGATCGCCGGCAATCTGAAGGACATGTTCCGCAATGTGAGCGCGATCGGCAACGATCTTGAGTTCCGTGGTTCTGGTGCTGTGCCGACCGTGCGCATTGAAGGCATGACCGTCGCGGGCGCCTGACGCCAAGCTCGCGTAGCACGCCCGCGTTATGCCCAACGCGGCACGGACCGCACTACAATCCCATCCATGGCCGCGCCCTTCTACTTCGATCACCGCCTCGCCTTTGCGCCTGACCAGGCCGAGACGATGCTGCGCGAGGTGCCGGCGCGGGCGGGCGTGTTTGCGCTGCGCGGCGAGCGGGAAAGCGATCAGCCCTACCTGATGCGCGCGGCCGATCTGCGCCGCCGCATGCGGCGCTTGCTGGCGCCGCCGGACGCCGTCGATGCGGAAGGCCGGCCGGTGCTGTCCAAGCGCCTGAATTTGCGCGATCGCGTGCGTTGGATCGAGTGGACCGAGACCGGGTCAGAGTTCGAGTCCGTGCTGCTGCTCTACAGCGCCACCCACGCGCTGTTTCCGGAGGGCGAGGCACGCCGACGGCTGCGCCTGTACCCACCCTACTTCCTGCGCGTCACCATCACGCACGATCACCCCCGCATCTACGCCACCAACAAGCTGGGACGGCGTGGGCTGGGGGAGAGCTTTGGGCCCTTCGCCTCGCGTGCCGCGGCCGAGCGCCTGGCCGAAGCCGTCGGCGACCTGTTCAAGCTGCGTCGCTGCCATGAGGACCTCGAGGTGCACCCGGACCATCCAGGCTGCGCCTATGGCGAGATGGGCCGCTGCCTAGCTCCCTGCAAAACAGCCTGCACAGTCGAGGACTATGCGAAGGAGGCGGAAAGTGTGTTCCGCTTCTTTCGCTCGCGTGGCGATTCGCTGCTGAACGAGATCGCAGAACAGCGCGAGGCGGCCAGTGAGGCCATGGACTTCGAGGGTGCGGCCGCGCTGCATCGTCAATGGGAAAAGGTGAAAGCTGCCGCCAGCGCGGCGGATCCGCTGGTGCAGTCGGCAAGTGAGGTGCGGGCGCTGGTGGTTCAGCGCGCAGCGCCGTTGCCCGATGCGCAGGGCACCGACGACGCCGCGGTATTTCTGCTCGAAGACGGTCGCCTGGTAGGGCCGGCGCGCCTGTCCACGCTGGGCGTGCGGGCCGTGCGGGAGCAGACAGCCGTCGGCTCCTCCCTCTTCGCGCAGCCGCTCATGCTGAGCGCGGTCCCGGAGCGGGAGACCGCCACCCCTTCCGCCGAGGCAGCACCACCGGCGGACACGGCCTCGCCGGTGCTTTCGCCGGAAGAGCGTACCCGCAATCTGCTCGCCGACTTAGCGGGGCGCGTACGGGCTGCCGGTACCGCCGAAGCGGAGGAGCGGAGTGATGCGCTGGCGCTCTTCAAGCGCTGGTACTACCGCCCGGAAAAGCAGCGCGCCGGCGAGGTCCTGTTGCCGAACCCGGATGGAAGCTGGCCCGTGCGGCGCCTGCTGAATGCGGCCGCACGCGTTGTGCTGGGGCCACCCACCGAGGCCGCACCTGTGGATCGTGACGCGGCGAAGACTCTAGCGGCAAATGGCGGGGGCGAGATGAAGACGCGGGTGCTGCACCCGGGCCGTGAAGGTGTGGAGCGCGTGGTGCCCGTGCTGCCGAAACGGCCCCGGGGGTCGCGTCGCGGCAAGGCCGTTCTGCCCAGCGAAGCCGTGCTCTAGTCCCCGCACCGCGGGCGTGTCACCGCGCGCGACGCTGCTATGCTGCGGGCAGGCTGTTTGCCTGGGAGTGGGTCGTTGATCGAGCTTTGTTTTTCAATTCTTGCCGCGGATTTTATGCACCTCGCCGATGAGGTCGCGGCGGCTGAACGTGGCGGCGGCAGTGTTGTCCACATCGACGTCATGGACGGGCACTTCGTGCCGAACATCACCTTCGGGCCGCCGGTGGTGAAGGCGGTGCGCGGGGCCACGAAGCTGCCCCTCGACTGCCACCTGATGATTGAAGATCCCGATCGCTTTATTCCCGACTTCGCCGAAGCCGGTGCGGACATGATCGGGGTGCACGTGGAAGCCTGCCGGCACCTCAACCGGACCCTGCAGCTCATCGCCGATCACGGGGTACACCCGGCCGTGGTGCTCAATCCGGCGACGCCCGTGGAGATGATCTTCGAGGTGCTGCCCATGGTGCACCACGTGCTGGTGATGAGTGTGAACCCGGGCTTTGGCGGCCAGAAGTTCCTTCCTCGCTCCATCGAGCGCATCGCTCACCTGCGCAGGTTGCGTGAGGAGCTCGGGCTCAACTACCGCATCGAGGTGGACGGCGGCATCGGGCAAGAGACCGTGCGCCAGGTCGTCGAGGCCGGCGCCGACATGCTGGTCGCCGGTTCGGCGATCTTCGAAGGCGGCCGCGCGGAAGACAGGGCCCGTGAGTTCCTGACGACGGCAAGAGCGGTACCCGCGGCAAACCACCTGTAAGGTCTTCCGTTCGCCTTTTGAGAAGTCCTTTGTGAGCCCTTGTTACGCCCTTGTCCTTCTCCAGATTGGCGCCAAACTTGTTCGCACTTCGTCCAAACGGCAGGCGAGGGTGCGCGGGGACGGAACTGAGCCTAAAATGTAGTGGCGTCGTGCCCGGACCGGCACAGCGCGGGAGCTTGGATGCGGATGGGTGTTAGAAACTGCTTTGTAAGCCGGCGCGCTGGCTGGATGGCGGGTCTTGCGGTAGCAACGGTTCTTGGGCAAGGCATGGTGTCTGCACAAACGACCCCGGCTCCGGCAAGTCAGGAACCCGCGGCGACGGCGCCCACGCAGGACACGACGGCTCCGGCCCAGGCCACCGCGACGCTTTCCGCGACCCCCGGCCAGAAGACCAAAAAGTCGCACATCGCCAAGGATGAGCGTGTCCAGCAGACCAAGGACACCAAGGCCGATCTGCGCAAGCGAGCCAAGTACAACCCGCTGGTCGGCAAGGATGCGAACCTGCCCGACAAGCAGCTCTACGACAAGGCGCTCGACCAGGAGAAGCGCGGGCACTTCGATGTGGCCCGGCTGGACCTGCAGACCTTGCTGAACACCTACCCGGATTCGCAGTACCTGATGCGCGCCAAGCTGGCCGTAGCGGACTGCTGGTTCAAGGAGGGTGGGTCCGCCGCGCTGGCGCAGGCCGAGCAGGAGTATGGCGACTTCATCACCTTCTTCCCCAACACGCCTGAGGCCGCCGAAGCGCAGATGCGCATGGGTGACATCTATCTGAAGCAGATGGACGTGCCGGACCGCGATTACGCCAAGGCCATCAAGGCGGAAGACCAGTACCGCACCATGCTGAAGACCTACTCCGATGCGCCGCCCGCGGTGTTGAAGGAGGCGCAGCAGAAGCTGCGTGACGTGCAGGAGGTCCTGGCGCAGCGCGAATACGATCTGGGTGCCTTCTACGGCTCGCACAACAACTACGCGGCGGCGCTGGCACGGTATCAGACCGTGGTCGACACCTATCCCCTGTTCAGCCACATGGATGACGCTTTCCTGGGCATCGGCGATGCATACGAGGCCGAGGCCGGCCTGATTCGCGCCCAGCCTGTCTGTGCGCCCGGTCTCACCGTTCCCTGCCTCACCGAAGGGGTCAAGGCGAAGCTCGAAGAGGGCTACGACAGCAAGGCGGCGGCAGCCTATCGCGAGGTGGTGCTGAACCACGCTGCGGCGCCCCACGCGGAAGATGCCAAGGAACGGCTCGCCGGCATGAATCTGCCCATCCCGGCACCGACGCGGGAGCAGGTGGCGGCCAGCGAGGCTCTCGAAGGCAGCCGTGCGCAGTACACGATGCGCAAGCGGCTGGAGCTGCTGATGGTGCGCAAGCCCGATACGGTGACGGCTGCGCAGATCGGCATGCCGCCGCTTGAGGATGCAGCGCCCACCCTGGCGCCGGCCATCGTGCAGCAGTTCCAGAACGACTTCAAGGCAGCAGTGGATCCTGCGGCCGCAGCGGCAGCGGCCAACGCCGCAACGCCTGCTCCGGTCACCAGCGATGCGGCCGGCGTGACGGCTCCGGCGGCGCCGGTATCCACGGCTCCGCTGACCCTGTCCGAGGTGCCGGCGGCGGGCCATACGGGCGGCGACACGAGCACAGGCGCCGTGAGTGACGCAAACTCCGATACGTCGGGGGGCGGGGTCTCTGTTGGCGGCAACGGCACGGGCCTGGGCGCGGAGGTTCTCACGCCGGGCACGATGACCGGGACGCCAATTAGCAACCGCGCCAGCGATGGCAACGCGGCCACCGGAAAACCCGATGCCAACTACGGGATCGCGGTGCCGGCGCGTCCGAACAGCACACCGCTGCCGGTCGCGGAGGCCCCTGCCGCGGCACCGGATGCGATCAACGAGGTCGCCGGCAAGGCGCAGCCCGCAACCGAGGTCAAGGATCCGAACAGCAAGAAGAAGCCCAAGCCGGAGTTTGACAAGAACGACGAAAGCTCCAGCAAACACAAGAAGAAGAAGGGCTTGAAGAAGCTGGATCCACTCTAGATTTCTGCGGACGGTTTACAAGGGGGGGGGCGCCTTGGCGTCCTCCTTTTTCATGCCCGGCAGAGCGAAATAGGCAGAGGGGCGCATCGATTCGGCGTTGGTTGGCTGATGCCCTTCTACAAAATGCAGGCGAACCGGGAACCGCCGCGCACAGGTCTGCGTAGGGGTACAGAGCACAGCACAACGTGAGCAGCTCACACCGCAGACCGCGGCAGACCGCGATAAGCCGCAGCATACCCTGATCGGTGCGCGCTGACCTATGCCGGGCCAGGGGTCCGCTTTCCCTCAACGCTTCCACAGTTCCGAGGCCGCATGAACAAGCATCTTGCCGCAGCCGCAGCCGTTGCGGCGCTCACGCTCCCGTATGCCCGCGCACAGAGCCCCTGCCATGGTGCGCATGACGGGTCGCTGACGGGCACCGTCCGCGACAGCACGTTGGCGTTGATCCCCGGCGCGGCTGTGGTGCTGGACGGCGCACAAACACAAATCAGCGGCAGCGATGGGCGTTTCCGCTTCCCGTGCGTGAGTGCGGGCGCGCACCACGTCGCGGCGCAGGCGGAGGGCTTTGCGGTAAACAATCTCGATCTGCGGCTTCCGCGCACTGGCGATCTTCAACTCCTGCTGCAGCCAAGCACGGTGCAGACCAACGTTGAGGTCAATGCCGACGAACAGGCGGTCCCCGACGCCAGCGGCACCGGGTCCGCGCAGACGATCTCCGGCAAGCAGCTGCAGTCGCTGGCCGATGATCCGGACGATCTGCTGCGTGAGTTACAGCAACTGGGCGCGGCGAGCGGCGGGAATCCTGCCAACACGACTATCGCGGTAGATGGTTTCCAGGGGTCGACGAAGCTGCCGCCGAAGAGCTCCATCGCGTACATCAAGGTGAACCCGGACCAGTTCTCCGCCGAGTACCGCGAACCGCCATTCGAGGGCGGCCGTGTGGAGGTGTACACGAAGCCCGGGCAGCCGGCCTTCCACGGCGCACTGTTCGCCACCAACGGCAGTCCCTGGGAGAACGCGCGTGATCCATTTTCGACCAGCAAGGCTGCGCTCGGCAAACAGCGCTATGGGTTTGAGCTCAACGGCCCGATACGCAAGCAGGGCTCGGACTTTGCCCTCACGCTGGAGCATCGCTCCATCGACAACTACGGCGTCGTGAACGCCGTCACGCTGGACCCGGATGGCAATCCGGTGAACACAACGGCCAACGTGCCGACGCCGCAACGGCTGTGGGTTGGGCAGGCCCGTGTGGACTGGCAGCTCGGCGCAAAGAACACCTTTATCACCAGCTTCGACACCAATGTGAATAGCCTGCAGAACGTGGGCGTGGGTGGAACCAGCCTCGCGGAAACAGGCTATGCCAGCGGGCAGTATGAGCAGGTGCTGCGCTTCACGGACGTCACCACGGTTTCGACCCACCTGATGCATGAAGCGCGTTTGGCCCTGCGTTGGGATGGTGAGACCGATGTGCCGACTTCCACCGCGCCGCAGGTGCAGGTCGCCGGTGCGTTCACCGGTGGGGGATCGACGCTGGGGCCGCAACAGCTCCGTGAGTTCAACATCGAAGCCGACGACGACGCGATCCTCACGACCAAGAACCACACCTTCAAGTTCGGCACGCAGTTGATGACCTACAACGAACACCAGCAGCTCACAACCAACTTCAACGGTACGTATACCTTTGGCGGCGGCATTGCACCGGTACTCGATGCAAACAACAATCCCGTCACCGGGCAGACCGAGACCATCAGCGGTATTGAGCAGTACCGGCGCGCGCTCCTGCAGCTGCCTGGCGGTACGCCGACAGCGTTCGGCAACGTTGCGGGCACACCGGTGGTGAACTTCACGCAGGTCATGGATTCGCTCTTTTTCCAGGACGACTGGAATGTCGGCAAAGGCGTCCACCTCGCGGCCGGCATGCGCTACTTCCTGCAGAACAGTCCCCTGCTGCTCAGTTCCGTAACGCCGCGTTTGGGCGTTTTGTGGTCGCCGACCAAGAAAGGCACGTGGACGCTGCACGCGCACGCGGGCCTCTTCGCGGGCCGTTTCAACGAAGCCGATTGGGCCGAGGTCCTGCGGGAAAACGGCACTACCCGTGTCACAAGCACGGTCTACAACCCTGTCTACGGCGCCCCGACCACGGGCACAACGCCGCTCTTCAGCGCACGCACGCTGGCACCACACATCAGCAACGGCACCTTTAGCATCGAGAACATCGGCGGCACGCGAAGCCTGCCGCATGGGTGGAATCTTTCACTCGACTACTACATCGCCCGGCTCTGGAATATGCCTCGTTCCGAGAACATCAACTCGCCGCTGAACGGCAGTCCCACAGGTCCACGGCCCGGCGTGCCGAACACCAATGTTCTGCAGGTACAGAACAGCGGGCAAGGCCGCGTCAACGTGGTGTTCGCCGGTGTGGAGCAGCATGCGTCGAAGTACGTGCAGCTGTTCTTCGGCGGCGTGCGCGTCAACATGCTTGATGACAACGACGACAGCACCTTTTTTACGCCGCAAAGCGCCTTCACCAACGCAGGCGAGCTGGCGCACCGCACGGGTCAACCGGTGTGGAACGTCTTTGGCAACGCCAACTTCAACCTTCCGAAGAAGCTCGTGTTCAGCAGCGACTTCCATGGCGGTGGGGATGCGCATTACAACATCACCACAGGCTTCGATAACAACGGCGATGGCAACTTCAACGATCGCCCGCAGTACGCCACGGCCGGCACACCGGGAGCGATCAATACGCCGTACGGCACCCTGGTCGCGAGCGGTGGCACAGGCGTATTTGGGCGCAACCGCGGCCAGATGCCCTGGCAGTTTTACCTGGACAGCAACCTGCAGCGGGCCTTCACGTTGACGCACAACGCCAAGGCCGAGCACCAGCAGGTACTCACGGTAAATGTGCGCTCGTCGAACCTGCTGAATCACACCAATGTGACCGCCGTCGGTGGTGTCCTGGGATCGCCGCTGTTCGGGATCCCCTACGCCGCAGACAACGGCCGGCGCGTGGAAGGTGGTCTGCGCTACGCCTTCTAACCCCCGCGTCGCGCAGGGCAGCATGCACCGCCCCTGCTAGGCTTGAGAGGTATGAGTGCAGAGCTTCCCAAGGCCTACGACCCAGCCGCCATTGAAGAGAAATGGGCGCGGTACTGGATCGACGAAAAACTGTTTGAGACCCCAGCGCCTGCCGAGAACGCGCCGGTGCAGAAGAACTTTGTCCTGCTGCTGCCGCCGCCCAACGTCACGGGCCGCCTGCACATGGGGCACATGTTTGAACAGACGGAAATGGACATCCTCGCGCGCTGGCATCGCATGCTGGGCGAGCGCAGCGTCTGGGTACCGGGCACCGATCACGCCGGCATTGCGACGCAGATGATGGTCGAGCGGCAACTGAAGGCCGAAGGCGGACCCACGCGTTCGGAGCTTGGCCGCGATGCCTTCACAAAGCGTGTGTGGGAGTGGAAGCGGGAGTACGGCGGCGCCATCACCGAGCAGATGCGGCGGCTCGGCGCCTCGGTCGATTGGTCGCGCGAATACTTCACCATGGATGACCGCCTCAGCAC
>CAXTFS010000031.1:0-17199 GCA_964243395.1 uncultured Acidobacteriaceae bacterium
GCGCGGGTTCCCACAACATCACGGCGAGCTACGCCGGCGATGGTGCCAAGTTCGCCAGCAACGCCGCAGCCTACAGCCAGGTGGTACAGCTGCGACCCACCGTGACCACGGTGACCGGAACCTCCACCGACACTGCCAACCCACAACAGATCACCCTCATCGCGGTGGTTAAAGGCACAACGGCAACGGCAACGACAGCTCCTGGCGGCAATGTCAGCTTCACCAGCGGCAATGTAACGCTGGGACAGGCCACAGTGGATGAAACCGGCGTCGCCACCATCACCGTCGACTTCGAGACAACTTCTGAACCAGTCGTCGCAAGCTACACCGGCGATGCGGCGTACGGTGCTTCGCAGTCTGCCATAACAACCATCACTGCAGGGCAACCAGCACAATTCACACTGACGGTCAGTGCGCCCAATGTGACGCTCGTCTCGCATCAGCGCACCACCGTGAACGTCGCACTGGGATCAGTGAAGGGGTTCACCGACACAGTGGCCCTCGGGTGCCTTGGGCTGCCATTTGCGGCCACATGTACCTTCGACAAGTCGCAGCTAAAACTTGCGCCGGACGGCACCGTGTCGGCTGCCCTGATCATCGATACCGGCGATCCCTTGGGCGCAGGTTCGAGCACCAGCGCCTCCCTGCCAACCCACAGCCGCACACTGTTGTGCTTCCTGCCTACGGGGCTGCTGTTGTGCGGTGTTCTACGCAAAGGTCGGCGCAAGCAGATAGGAGCCCTGCTTCTGCTCGCGGTCACCTTCACACTCACCTCGGGGCTCACCGGCTGCGGCGGCCTCAACATGAGCGGCACACCGGCCGGTACCTACCAGTTCAAAGTAATCGGCACGGGGCAGGGCTCGGGCACAACGCAGGCCCAGACCGTCACGCTGGTGGTGACCCAGTGATGCCGCATCGGTTCGACTTACTCCGCTGCACCTACCGCATGTACCGGATCCATTGCATGCACCTGGCGATGATCGTCACACTGCTGTTCGTCGGCAGCCCGTTGCACGCACAGGCCATCGCCACCGCGACCGGTCCGGGAAGTTATGTCACCGTTGGCGGCGGGGCTTCCGCCTTTCAGGCCGACTACGGACGGCATCAACTTACAGGCGCCTTCGTCTATGCCGACGTCAACCCACAGTGGCGGGTTGGGCTCGAAGGTGAAGCAAGGTTCCTCCACTGGCACACCGAAGAAGGGGTCACAGAAGCCAGCTACCTCGCGGGTGTGCGAGTTGCCGTGTGGCCAAGGCCGGCGCGCTTCAATCCCTATGCAAAGTTTCTGGCGGGTGCCGAGGAAATTCGATTTCCCTTCGGCTACGCGCACGGGGGCTACCTGATGTATGCGCCAGGTGCAGGCCTTGACATCGCAGTCAACGATCGAGTGTCGCTACGGGCAGTCGATTTCGAGTACGGGCACTGCCCGCAATTCACCTACGGGCCCTTGAACCCGTACGGCGTGAGTGCCGGCATCAGCGTGCGCTTGAACGGGATCGCGCGCTATCCCAAGGGAGCTCGCGCGCAACATTGATCGCAGTTTCAATGCCCTTCGCCTACAGCATCAGCAGGCCATCTTCCACGGCAAGGTCATCCACGCTGATCTTCAGCGCGGTTCCCAGTTGCCGAAACCCATCACGCCACTCGCGGCTCCAGTATCGGCGCTCCGGGCGATGCAGAAGATCGTTCCAGATGTTCTGCGCCTGCCAAAGATTGGACGGCCCGGGCAGCGTGCGCAGGCTCTCGGCAATGGCCAGCGCCTCAGCCATCACGCTCATCTTCTGCATGCGTGCAGCGCCTTCGATCGCGACCATGGCCAGCTTCATGCGACTGTCCGCTGCATAGCTCAACACGGCGCGGTCCAGCGTTACGTTATCGAGCTCTGCGCGCCGCAGCAGCCGCGCAACCTCCGCGGCGTCGTAGTCCGACGCCTCGAGTGCCCGACGCAAGCTGGCATTCACGGCAAACGCTGCTGTCAGCGCGAGGGCTGGTGGTGCCGGCACGTTGGACTCACCCAGAAAGTGCAGCAACGTCGCGTGCTCCTCGTAAATGCGCATCAACGAGTCTTCGACCTCAGACAAGGTCTGGTTGAGAATGCTCTTGAGAATGCGCTGTTGCTCGTCCGCGAAGAGGGACGTCAGGGAATAGGTCGTAGACCCGAAGAAGCCATCGATCAGCCGAATCAGTTCCGGTAGGTTGGCGCGCCGTGTCGCCACCTTTGCCTCTTCGTTGAACTTGTTCCACGCCTCTTCATCCACGGCGGCAAAACACTTCACGGCAGCAGACAGATTCTGGTCTCCAAGATGGAGCACGGCGAAGCAGATCTCTTCGGTCTCTTCTGTGATCTGCGACTTCAGGCGCGCTCGTCCCAATGCCACGCGGCCGCGGCCGGAGGTCAGCATGTCATAGCTATGCCGGCCCACGTCGAAGCAGAAAATCTTGCCGGTATCAGGGTACGAGCGGAACATCGACGAGATCGCATAGTGTGCGCCCACATGCTCCAGGTCGACACGCGCGTTCTTCACCCATTTGCGATACACCTGCGCACCATCGCCGTTCTCCGGCACGTTGCTCCTGGCATGCCCCAGCACGTCGAGAAACTCCGCTTCAAGCGCAACACCTTCCTCGCCAAACAGCTTCGCGGCAAGCTGCAGCACACGGCCCGCATAGGCGATGATCTGCACCGTCTCGATCCCCGAAATCTCATCGAAGAACCAGCCGCAACTGGTGTACATCAGCTGCGTATGCCGTTCCAGCTCCAGCAGCTCAAACAGGGTGACCCGTTGCGCGGGCGTCAGCGTGTGGACTGCATGTTGCGCGAAGAAGCGATCCACATTCTCCGGTCGCCGATCCAGCACTACTCCAATGTATGCATCGCGCGCTACCCAAAGCGCCTCCGGGCTGCCCAGCAGCGGCGCGGCCAGCTGCTCGGCCAGTGGCGCTGTGCGGTCTCGCAACAGGTCCAGCGCCTCGCGCAGAGGTCCGCGCCAGGCCTGATTCCAGCCGGGCTTGCCGCCGTTGCAGCCGCAGTCGGAGCGCCAGCGCTCCACGCCATGGAAGCAGCTCCATGAGCTGTCCTCGACCACCTCGGCCTCCCACTGCGGCGGAAACATGGCCAGGAATTCGCCATAGTTGGTCACCTGTGCCAGCCGGTGGTCCTCGATCCAGTGCATGGCGTAGCTCAGCGCCATTTCACCGTGGCGATGGTGGTGCCCATAGCTTTCGCCATCGGTCGCAACATGCGCCAGCTGCGGTCCGTCGCCGCCACCGTCCTTGGGCCCATGCGCACGAAAGCTGCCCAGGATGCGCCGCCCGAACTCCTCCCCGGAGTTCAGCAAACCTTCAAACGCAATGGCGCGCGAGGCCGGGCCGTCATAGAAAAAAACCGCAATCGAGCGCCCCCCATCCAGCGGCACAAGGTATGGATGCGTCGGGTCCACCGTCGCATCCGGCGTCTCTGTCCAGGGCTCCTCGGAGGTGGGCAGCGGCGACGGCAAGGCCTCCGCGGGCACACTCTCCATCAGGTCTTCGAGTTTGTCCTGGGGCGATTCGTTCAGCTTGCCGATCGTCTCAACCGCAGCGGCAACGTCGGGCGCAACCGTTCGCCGCACGCGCGCACACTGGTTCGGAGCCAGGATCGTAAACTTGATGCCCTCCTGCGCCATCAGGTCCAGCACGGAGCGTGAGACGGCCGTCTCGGCAAGCCACATGCCTTCCGGCTTGCGCCCAAACCGATGCTGGAAGTCCGCGATGCCCCAGCGAATCTGCGTGCGCGCGTCGCGCTCCGAAGCCAGCGGCATGATGATGTGGTTGTAGACCTGCGCCAGCGCCGATCCATGGCCGCCGAAGCGTGCCGCACTGGCACGGTCCGCATCCAGAATCGTGCGGTAGGCGCGCCCCGCATAGGTCTCCAGCCAGCTCAACAGGGTTGGGCCGAAGTTGTAACTCATCCCCGCATAGTTGTTCAGAATGCGGGTGATCTGCCCTTCCTTGTTCGTGATCCGCGAGGCCCCGTTGGGCGCGTAACACTCTGCCGTGATGCGCTCGTTCCAGTCATGAAACGGGCTGGCGGACTCCTGCATCTCCACCGTCTCCAGCCAGGGGTTTTCGCGGGGCGGCTGGTAGAAGTGACCGTGCACACAGACAAAACGCTGTTGCTTCGGCGAAGGAGCGGAGGTTTCTGCGATGACGGCCTGGTGCGGGGATCCCATCTCTTCATGGTAACGGCGCGGGCCACGCGGAGCCTGCCACGGCACACCACGCACCCTCGACTCAGCCTCGTCGCGGAGCTCTCCCAGGGCCGAGCCGTGCATCCAGCCAGGCAACCAGGGCAATCGCCAACGCATAGGCCACAAGCGCGCCGAAGGTAAAGTAGCGCCCCAGGAGGAGCTTGCCCGCGAGGGTCGCGCGAAAGCGGTCCACCAGCGGTGACCGGAACAACTTAAACAGCTCCACCGCGGAGGCGACCGCCCCGGCGTTCAATGCCAGCCCCCTGGGCGCGGCACCCGGACGTAGCATTGCGATCAGCCAATACACTGCCATTGCCCAGAGCGCCGAACCTCCGTACTTGAACGCAAACGGTGGGAGATGCAACGGCGCCAGTCGCCACCCGAGACCCACGGGCAGCGTGACCGCCAGCAACAGCGCACACGCAAGCCGGCGTGCGCCTCTGGCGCTCGACGAATTGGGAGAGGCTGTCATCGTCGCAAGAGGAGCAGGCGCCTACTCCGGCTGCACAGGCTTGCCAGCGGCAAGATCGCACGCGCGCCACAGGTACCAGCTCGCCACCGAGCGCCAGGGCTGCCACTTCCGCGCGCGCTTTTCCATGTCCGCCGGCGCCGCTAACAGCTCCGGCGTGACCTTCTGCGTCGGCTTCAGACCCTGGAACGTCAGCGCGAAACCCTTGCGTACGCCATAGTCCGAAACCGGCAGCACATCCGGCCGTCCCAAGCGGAACATCAGGAACATTTCGGCGGTCCAACGGCCGATGCCACGCACCTGCGTCAGGTGCTCAATGATGTCCTCGTCCGGCATGCGGCGAATGCGTGCGAGTGTCGGCACGGTGCCATCCACGGTCTTGGCCGCCAGATCGCGAATCGCCAGCGCCTTGTTCCCTGACAGCCCCGCATGCCGCAGCTGCTCGTTCGGGCAATCCAGCACATGCTGTGCCGAAGGATGCTTGCCCAACCCGCACACCGGCTCAAAGCTGGCGAGCAGCTTGGCATGGATCGCCGCGGCCGCTTTGCCATGCAGCTGCTGGTACAGAATGGACCGCAACAGGGCCTCAAAGGGCGATTGCTGCGCCGGCAGCTGTAGCGTGAACGGCCCCGCACGCTCGATCAGCTTGCGCAATTTTGGGTCCGCCGCGCTCAGGGCACGCACCGCCTCCGCCGTGTCGTAGGGCAACTCCCGGGAGCGCGAACGCGGTTCTGGCATGCCGATTTAGTGTGCCACGCCCACCAGCCTGCATCACATGGGGAAAGGGCACACCATGCACGGATTCTCTGAGCACCAGCTGCTGGGCGCTTTCTTGGCGATCGCGGTCGTGTTGCTCGTCACCCGCGGCATGGCCGAGCTCAGCCGCGGCCTCGGCCAGCCGGAGGTCCTCGGCGAGCTGCTGGGCGGCTTCCTTATCGGACCGTCGGTGCTCGGCGCGCTCTTCCCGGGCGCCTTCAACACCCTGTTCCTGAACCATGCCGTCGCGCTGGCACTGCAACTGCTCTCCTGGGTGGGCGCGATCCTTCTGCTCATGATTGCCGGCATGGAAGCCGACCTCGCCATCCTGCGCCAGAAGGTCGTTCCCGGCCTGCTGGCGGCTGCGGGGGCCATCGGCGCGTCGATCGCCGTCGGTACGGTCATCGGCCTGAAGATGTTTGGCCTGGAGCCCACCAGCGCCTTCTTCCTGGGGCTGGTGCTTTCGGTCACCGCCGTCAGTGTGGTCGCGAAACTGCTGATCGAACGCGAAGCCCTGCGCCGCGACTACGCCCAGGTCATGCTCGCTGCCGGCATCGCCGGGGAAGTCCTCGTCTGGCCGCTCATCTCGATCGTCTCGTCCGTGCAGCACCAGGGCAATCCGGTCGTCGCCGGCCTCAACGCCTCCGCGCTCGCGCTCCTCTTCTTCGCGTTCATGTTCACCCTGGGCCGGCGCTCCACCTTCTGGGCCATGCGCCGGGTCGCCGACGTCACCGGCATCCCCAACGGCGAGCTCTCGCTGGTCCTTATCCTGCTCTGCGTTGCTGCCGCGACGACCACGCTGCTGGGCCTGCATCCCCTGCTCGGCGCCTTTGTTTTCGGTGTGCTGCTCGGCAAAGCGCCCCGCGCCACCATCGCGCTCAAGGAGCGCATCCAGGCGCTCACCATTGCCCTCTTTGCGCCCATCTTCTTCGGCCTCGCCGGCATGCGCGTCAACCTCTTTCACCTGCGCGGCATGCAGTCGATCAAGGGCATCTTTGTTCTGCTGATCGTCGCCGGCATCGCAAAGATCGCCTTCGGCTTCCTGGGCGCGCTCGGGGGCAAGCTGCCGGTGTGGGAGGCCGGCGCGGTCGGCGTCGGCCTCAACCTCAAAGGCGGCACGGATGTCGTCGTTGCCATTGTCGGTACCGAGCTTCTGCTGCTCTCTTCGGACCTTTACACCGCCTATGCCGTTGTTGCGATCCTCACGGTGGTCATCTCGCCGCCGCTGCTGAACTGGATGGCTGCCAAGACCCGTCCCGGCGACGTCGAACTCAAGCGGCTCAACCGCGAAGAAGCCCGCAAGCTCGCCTACCTTGCCGACCGCGAGCGTGTTCTGCTGCCGCTGCTCCCGGAGCTTCTGCCCGCGGTTTCCGCTCGCCTGATCGCCGCCATCGCCACGGCTAAACACGCCGAAGGCGAGCTCTTCGACGTCACGGAACTCAGCTTTGGCGAAGATCTTTCTCTTACCCGCGCCGACACTGAAGACGGCGTCGTGCAGGCCGCCGCCTTGCTCTCCCACGCGGCCGACTTCGAACACGTTGGCCTGGAACGCATCGCCACCGCCGAGGCCGACGATATCTTCCCCGCATTGGAAGCCGCCGCCGAGGGCCAGCAGCTGCTTGCGGTGGCCACCCACGAGGTCACCGGCGACATCGCGCTCAGCTTCGGCCCACTGCAGGACCGCATCCTCCGCGAGTTCTCCACCGACATTCTGCTGACCGTATTCAACGGCACCGATCTGCCGCCGATCAAGCGCATCCTCGTGCCCGTCAACGGCCTCGGACATTCGCTCGCCGCCGCCGACGTGGCCGCCTACATCGCCAAGGGCTGCGACGCTGAAGTCGTCCTGCTCACAGTGGTGGCTCCACGCCTCGGCCAGCTCTTCTGGCGCGAACGCAAGCACCGCGATCTGCTCCAGGCCGGTTACACCATCACGCGTGAGGCAGCGACCCGCATCGCCAGACTGGATGTGAAGCAGTCCGAGAAGGTCGTCCTCTCCGCCAACGCCGCCGAAGCCACACTCGCCGAACTAGGCAACGGCACCTACGATCTGCTGCTGGTCGGCAGCCTCATGCGCTCCAGCGAACAGGGCATTTCGCTCGGCAGCACCGTCGAACATCTGCTGGGAAACGCACAGCTGCCGCGTGCCCTGCTCATCTCGCACAGCCTGGAAGCGTCTCCCAACGGCGCAGCGTAAGCTCGGCCACGCTTATGGCGATAAAGGCTAACAGTCTACGCACTGCGGCGCACCTGGTTGAACACCAACGGCCGCAGCGTACGGAAGCCAAGCTGCTCATAGAGCGCCAACGCCCGCGTGTTCGCCGCGGCCAGCTGCAGAAAGCTGCGCAGCCCCGCCGCGGCCTGCAGCCGCAACACATGCTCGA
The DNA here is from genome assembly GCA_964243395.1 of uncultured Acidobacteriaceae bacterium. Classification (GTDB taxonomy): domain Bacteria; phylum Acidobacteriota; class Terriglobia; order Terriglobales; family Acidobacteriaceae; genus Granulicella. The sequence goes on from CAXTFS010000031.1 coordinate 7,839, forward strand.
TCAGCAGCCGTGCATAGCCGCGGCCCCGGTGCTCCGGATGCGTGCAGACCGTGCTGATCTCGCGCAGCCCCGGCAGTGCCAGCCGCTCCCCCGCCATCGCGATCAGTTGGCCACCCAGCTCGATCCCGAAGAAGTTGCCAAGGACGTATGTGCGCGCTCGAAAGAACCCCGGAAACGCCACATTCGTGAGCCCGACCATCGCCGCGGCGTCCGCACCGCTTAACTCCCGAATCGCAGGGGCTTGCCCGGGCTCCAGCGCCGCCGGCACATCCCCTTCAAACATCATCTGCAAGCCGCCGAACTCCTCCACATGCTCCAGACCCGGCACGCTCGCCAGCACCGCCCCGGTCATGTAGATCGATTCACCCGGCGCCAGCAGATCCCGCAACGACGCCATCCCTTCGGCATCCGGGGTGCGCACGCCACCAAACGGGATCACGTCTGCCGGAAATCGCCGCGCCGTCCCAACCCCAAGCGCCAACTCCGCCTGCACTGTCTCCAGCGCCGCAAAGTACGGGTTTGCCATCAACACGTCGTTAACCGCTAACCGCACTACAACTCCATCGCATGATCCGCGACCAGCGCTTTCGCCCGGGCCGCGAACTCGTCCACCGTGCTCGACCCCTGGTCCCCCTTGCCGCGCACCCGCACACTCACGGAATCGGTCTGCATCTCCTTATCGCCGAGCACCAGGATGAACGGCACCTTTTGCAGACCAAAGTCGCGAATCTTGCCCTGCATCTTGCCGTTGGTCCCGTCCAGCTCCACGCGCATGCCAGCCGCTTCGAGGCGCTGCTTCACCGTTTCGGCATAGGCCAGATGCTTCTCGTTCGAGATGGGCACCAGGCCCACCTGCACCGGCGCGAGCCATAGCGGAAAGGCGCCCGCGTAGTGCTCGATCAGCACCCCAAAGAAGCGCTCCACCGAGCCAAACAGCGCGCGATGCACCATCACCGGCTGATGCCGCTCGCCATCTTCCCCTACGTACTCCAGCTCGAACCGTTGCGGCAGGTTGAAGTCGAACTGCACCGTCGACAGCTGCCACAAACGCCCCAGCACATCCACCAGCTTGATATCGATCTTCGGCCCGTAAAACGCCGCTTCGCCCGGAAAACTGCCGAACGGCAACCCACGCTTCGTCAGCACATCGCGCAGTGCGCCCTCGGCCTGCGCCCACTCCTCCGGGGTGCCGATGAAGTCCGGATTCCCTGGTTCATGCGTCGACAACTCCACGCGGTATTCATGGAACCCAAACGTTTTCAGCACCGCCTCGGCAAAATCCAGGCAGCCTTCAATCTCACTCGTGATCTGCTCCGGTGTGCAGAACACATGCGCATCATCCTGCGTAAAGCCACGCACCCGCAACAGCCCGTGCATCGTTCCACTGCGCTCATAGCGGTACACGTTGCCCAGCTCCGCATAGCGCTGCGGCAGGTCGCGATAGCTCTTCGGCGTCGACTTGTAAATTAGGATGTGGCCCGGGCAGTTCATCGGCTTCAGGCGATACTCGGCGTCGTCGAGCTCCATCGGCGGGTACATGTTCTCGGCATACACCAGCTCATGGCCGGAGATGCGCCACAGCTCGCGCTTCATAATATGCGGCGTAAACACCATTGAATACCCACGCCGCAGGCATTCATCACGCATCCAGTCTTCCATCGCCTTGCGGACGATCCCGCCCTTCGGATGCCAGAAGATCAGCCCCGCGCCCGCGACCTCCTGAATGCTGAACAGGTCCAACTGCTTGCCCAGCACGCGATGGTCGCGCGCCTTGATCTCCTCCAGGTGCTTGAAGTGCGCTTCAAGGTCTTTGCCATTGAAAAACGCCGTCCCATAGATGCGCTGCAGCTGCTGGTTGTCCTCTTTGCCCAGCCAGTACGCGCCTGCAATCGACATCACCTTGAACGCCTTCACGCGCCCCGTCGAAGGCACGTGCGGCCCGCGGCAAAAGTCCGTAAAGCTGCCGTTCCGGTACAGCGAAATCTCGTCACCGGGCTGCGTAAAGCGCTCAATGAAGTGCACCTTCATGAACTCGCCCGCGTCCCGGTAAGTGGCCAGCCCCTCCTCACGCGGCTCATGCACCTGCACGAACGGCTCGTCACGCCGCACCACGTCCGCCATGCGCGCCTCGATGGCCGCGAGGTCGAACTCCGTGAACGGCACCTCGCGATACACGTCGTAGAAGAACCCCCCGTCCGTTGCCGGCCCATGGCCAAGCTTGGTCTCCGGAAATAACTCCAGGATTGCCGTCGCCATGACGTGCGCGGCCGAGTGCCGCACCACCCGCAACGCCGCGGGGTCGTTCTCCTTCAACAGCTCCAGCGCGACATCCTCGGTCAGCGGCGCACGCAGGTCAATCAGTCGCTCGCCGGCAGGCTCCTTGCCCGCATACATGCTCTCTTCAGTCTGCTCGGCCTTGGCCTCGCCGTCGGCCGTCTCACCCGCGGTCTCCTGCACGGCCAGTGGGCGCACGCGCGCCACCACGACGGCCGCCGCCAGGCGGGGCGAAATGCTATTGGCAATCTCGAGCGGTGTCGTACCCGGCGCAACCTCGCGCACGGATCCGTCCGGTAACTGGACCTTCACTGTTTGGCTCACCCCGTCAGGATAAATCTCGGGCCAGTCCCCCTCACAGGGAACGTGGAGGGATCGCGTTGGCACACATAGGTAACATCGGCAGACTCCGAAGAAACGTGACTACGCGGAAGTTGCATCGGTTCGCCCCCGCCGTGTCATCGTGCGACACCCCGGTTGCCCCTAGCGTGGTTTTCACGGCCTGTTCCTCCGCAGGTGACAGCCGAAGCACTCCACGAGGTCTTTTCGTCATGCAGCTCTTGTGTAAGGTCTCCAACGTCTTCAACGACGTCCGCTGTCCGGCGTGCGGACAGGGTTTTCTGGTGTACGGCACCCCCACCCATGCCGCCGACCGCCACCTCGCGCGCACCGAGTTGCAACGTGCACTTCGCCTGCAACACACCGACAACAACGGGGCGGAGGCGCACGAGACTGCCTTCCACTTCCCCCACGGTCCCCATCCGGCGCCCGAGCCGCTTCGCCCGCCTACGTTCGAGGATGTCCTGGTCGGCGTCTACGGCTGAGGTCGCCGGGCGACCTCCCCGCCCGCACCGGATAGAATAGGCTGTGGCCCGCAGACACATCCGGGCCAGCGAGCCTTCACATCCATGAGTTGGTTTAAACGAGAAGACCACGAGATCATGCCCACGCCGCACCATGAGGTGCGCACGGAAGGGCTCTGGGTTAAGTGCCCGGGCTGCAGCAAGCTCATCTTCAAAGCGGATCTGGCGACAAACCTGGAGGTCTGCCCGCATTGCGGTCACCACTTTCGCATCGGGGCCCGCGAGCGCATCGATCTGCTGCTTGAGCCTGGGTACCAAATCGTCGACACCGGCCTCCAATCCACCGACCCACTCGATTTCTGCGACCTGAAGCCCTATAAGCGCCGCCTCGCAGAGGCCCAGGCCAAGACCGGCCTGGATGATGCGATCATCAACGCCGTCGGCCAGCTCGGCGAGCAGGATGTGGTGCTCAGCGTCATGGAATATGGCTTCATCGGCGGCTCCATGGGCGCCGTGGTGGGGGAGACGATCGCTCGCGCCGTGGACCGCGCCCTCGCCGACCGCAAACCACTGATCATCGTCGCCGCCTCCGGAGGCGCGCGCATGATGGAAGGCATCGCCAGCCTGATGCAGCTCGCCAAGATCTCCGCCAGCCTCGCCCGGCTCGACGACGCAAAGATCCCCTACATTTCGCTGATGACCGACCCCACCACGGGCGGCGTCACGGCCAGCTTTGCCATGCTGGGCGATCTGAACATCGCTGAACCGGGCGCGCTCATCGGCTTTGCCGGCCCCCGCGTCATCGAGCAGACCATCCGCCAGAAGCTCCCTGAGGGCTTTCAGCGCTCAGAATTCCTGCTGCAGCATGGCTTCCTCGATGCCGTTGTCCCCCGCAAGGACCTCAAGGCGTATTTCGGCCAGGCACTTGACTGGATGGCGCCCAGGACGGCGACAGCGCTAACAGCGACAGCGCCAACGGCGGTTGCCGAGGCGATCCCGATCGCGCAGGCCGTTTAGCACCGGTTCGACACAATGATCGAAGCCCAGCCCTCACGCACGGCGGAACGGGTGGCTCTACGGCGTGCCGCCCACCAGCTCGTCGATGCCCGGCCCCTGGTCTTTCCCGATCCGTTCGCGGTGCGCATCCTCGGTCCCGAGGCCGCCGACGAACTCCGGCGCACCCCCAAGGCTGAGCGGAAGCCCTTCTCCGCCGGACTGCGGGCCTGGGTCGTCGCGCGGGCTCGCTTTGCCGAAGACGTCCTTGCCGATACCGTGAAAATCCATCCAACGACGCAGTACCTGGTTCTTGGCGCCGGGCTGGACACCTTTGCCCTCCGCAACCCCCATCCAGGCGTGCAGGTCTTCGAGGTGGATCATCCTGCGACCCAGGCCTGGAAGGTCCAAAAGCTGCGGGCCGCCGGGCTCGACCTGCCCGAGAACGCCCATCTTGTGCCGGTTGATTTCGAGGCGCAGTCCCTCCGTCAGCAGCTGCTGCACGCCGGCTTCGATTTTGCCCTGCCCACCGTGACGGCGTGGCTCGGCGTTGTGCCCTACCTGACCGCCGAAGCCTTTGCCGCCACCTGCCGTGTTCTCGGCCGCCTCCCGCCCGGCTCGGGCGTCATCTTCGATTATGGCCAGCCCCGCGAAGCCCTCTCCTTTCTCGAGCAGCTCATGCACGACTCGCTTTCCGCCCGTGTTGCCAGGGCCGGTGAGCCGTTCCAACTCTTCTTCACCCCCGCAGCCCTGGCCGCGGAGCTGCCTCGCTACGACCTCAGCGTCGTCCAGGACCTCGGCGCGGCCGATCTGAACGCCCGCTACTTCGCCGGCCGCACCGACGGCCTGAGCCTGCGCGGCCGCAGTGGTCGCCTCTGTCACGCCGCCTCCCTGTAACGCTGCCACCGGTTAGGGACCCGCCAGGGCATCACGACCGGATGCGAGAATCACAGGGGGCGCGGCAACCCCACTTCACCCTTGCGCCGCGCGACGAAACGAGCCCCATGCAGTACGTAGAAGCCCTCCAGACCCTTGCGGCACTTGGCCCCGAACTCCAGCCCGGCATCGTGAGGGCCGGCACTCCTGCGCAGCCCCCGCGCAAGTTCTCGCTGGAGCACATCCGCATCCTGCTCGCCGAACTCGGCGACCCCCAGCGCCGCTTCCGCTCCGTGTTGATCGCCGGCACCAACGGCAAGGGCTCTACGGCTGCCACGCTGGCCTCGGTCGCGAACGCGGCCGGCATCCATACCGGCCTCTACACCTCGCCACACCTCCAGCGCGTCAACGAGCGCATGCAGGTCTCGGCTGGCAGCCCTGTGCCCGCCGGCCATCCGCATCTCGTCATGATTGCCGATGCCGATTTCGGCCGCCTCTTTGGCGACGTGTACACCTGCGCCGAACAACTTGCCGCACGAAACGCGCTGCCGCACCTCCCCAGCTTCTTTGAACTGCTTACCGCCGTCGCCTTCCTGTTTTTTGCTGAGCAGAACGTCGAACTCGCCGTTCTGGAAGTCGGCCTGGGCGGCCGGCTCGACGCAACCAACGTCGTCGATCCTCTGCTTTCCGTCATCACCGACATTGGCATCGATCACACCGAGTTCCTGGGCTCCACGCTCACCGAAATTGCGGCCGAAAAGGCCGGCATCCTGCGTCAGGACGGCATCCTGGTCACCCTCTCGCAACACCCCCAAGCCAACGCCGCGATCGGCGAGCGCGCGATGGCACTGAACGTTCGCGGCGTGGACGCCGCCCGCTGCCTTCCGCCCCGCGGCTTACTCAGTTACGCCCACTCGGTCGACCCCGAACCCCTCTCCTCTTCCGTATCGGCAATTTCAGCGGAACCTTTAGCCTTCAACCGCAACGAAATCGAAGGCCCCGCCCCCATCGCGCACGCCGGCGTGTCCGCACCCCCACCGGGGGCGCTTGCACCGGCGGTCACGGCTCAGCCCGAAGCGTCCCCCCTGGGCCGCAACACCTATCCGCTCTCGATCGACGGCGAGGTCCTGCACCTCGACTCGCCCCTCGCCGGCCATCACCAGCAGCGCAACCTGGCGCTCGCCGTCGCTACCGCACTTGAGCTGCGCGCCAACCATGGTTTCGCGATCCCCAACAGCGCCATCGAGGCCGGGGTTCGCGACGCCGTCTGGCCGGGACGCCTGGAGTGGATTGCCGCCGACCCCCACGCCGCGCACCGGCACGCGCCGCTGCTGCTCGACGTCGCCCACAATCCTGCCGGCGCCTGGACGCTGCGCGCCGCGCTCGCCCAGCTGCCCGACGCGCGCCCGCGCACCCTGCTGTTCTCCTGCCTGGCGGACAAGCAGATCGAGGAGATGGCGCGCATTCTGCTGCCGCTCTTTGATCCAACCTCCGGCGACCCGGCACGCACCCGCGACCACATCCTGTTCGCGCCCATCGCCAACCCCCGCGCCGCAACGGTGGAGCAACTGCTCGCCGCCGCCCACGCGCTCGACGTTCCCGCCCACGCAGCCCCGCACCTCGCCGCCGCGCTGCAACAGGCCCGGGCGCTCACGCCACCCGAGGGCATCATCGTCGCTACGGGCTCGGTTTACCTTATCGGCGAACTGCGGGCGTTGGCGTTGGCCGCTGACCACTAGTCTCCGGCCTCATGCGAACGCCATCACGATCGCTCCGCCCGCGATCAGCGCCACTCCGACGAGCTTGGCCGGCGTCAGGCTCTCCCCCAGCAGCGGCCAGGCCAGCAGCACCACGAACACCACGCTCAGCTTGTCGATGGGCGCCACCTTTGACGCCTGCCCCAGTGACAGCGCGTGGAAGTAGCACAGCCACGAGAGCCCGGTCGCCACGCCCGACGCTGCGAGCAGACCCCAGCTGCGCCGGTCGATCGCCGCAAGCCCGCTGTGGCCGCCCGTCCCGAACGCGATGCCCCACGCGAACACCAGCACTACGCTGGTGCGGATCGCCGTGGCCAGGTTGGAGTTCACGTGCGCCACACCCAGCTTGGCCAGCAACGCCGTAGCCGCCGCGAACAGGGCAGAAAGCAGAGACCAGACCAGCCACGACATCGCGAAAACCTCCATGCGCAGCACGCCGGAAAGGGAACGCCTCGCCGCGCCGCACACGTTTAGCATAGGGGTGCATGCCGACCGCAGACGAGCCTTTGGAGCTTGGACAACCACTCCCGGCGACCCAGGCCCCTATAATTCCGGCAGCCGCCCGCTGGCTCACCTACCTGCTGCTTCTGCCGCTGATCGCGTTCTCCACCGGCTTCTTCGGCACGATCTCCCTGGTCTGCGGCCTTTGGGATCGATCCGGTCGCCAGCAACACACCGTGGCCCGCGTCTGGGCCGGTGTTCTTCTCCGCCTCGCGCTCTCGCCGGTCACGGTCGAAGGCCTGGAACAGCTGCAGCCACTGCGCCGCGCCGACAGCCATCGCCCGCTCGCGGTCTTCGCCAGCAATCACCTCAGCTACTACGACACGCCGGTCCTCTTCGCCAAACTGCCTTTTCAGTTCCGCATCCTTGCCAAGGCCGCACTCTGGAAGCTGCCCTTCATTGGTTGGTACCTGCAGCGCTCCGGCCAGGTGCCGATCGATAGCAGCTCTGCCCGGGCCGGTGTCGCCAGCCTTGGGCGCGGTGTGCGCACGCTGGAGTCCGGCCTGCCGCTGATGGTTTTTCCGGAAGGCGGCCGCACCGCCGATGGCCGGCTGCGGCCCATGGTTGCCGGCGCGGCGTGGATGGCGCTGAAGGCCCAGGTACCGCTCGTGCCCATCACCCTGATCGGCACGTACGAGCTGCTGCCGATCCACGTCTACGCCCTGCGCCCGCGGCCGCTGAAGCTGATCGTTGGCGAACCCATCTCCACGGTCGGCCTCACCACCCGCGACGCCGAGCGCCTCACTGAACAGCTCCGCGCCGTGATCCACCGCACCTACATCGCGGCGCAAACGACGTAGTCCTCGCGCAAAGGGCTTGGTAGCTAAGCAGCGCAGACTAAGCTGGACCGATGGCAACCACGGTTAATATCCACGCGGCAAAGACGCACCTCTCCAAGCTCATCGAGCAGGCCGAACACGGCGAAGGGATCGTGATCGCCCGCGCGGGCAAGCCGGTGGTCAAGCTCGCGGCGCTCGAACCGGAAGCCGAAGAGCCGCCTGGGGGTTATGAAAGGCCACGGATTCAAGATTCCGAACAACATCAAGACTCCCTTCGAAGACGAGATCGAAGAAATGTTCTACGGGAACCCCGACAAGTCTAAGGACGTCTTCGAGAATCGGTGAGATTTCTAATCGCTACATATCTCCTGCTTTGCTCCTCACTCGAGCCCGAACGCCTGAGTGCTGCCACGCAAGCCACGTTGGAGGATCGCAAAGAGAGTGATCTACTTCAGCACTGTCTCTGTTTGGGAGACCGCCATCAAGCACGGACCGGGGCACCCGGATTTGGCCATGGACCCCACGATGTTTCATCGCGGTCTGCTTGATGTCGGCTGCAGGGAGCTCCTGATCACCAGCGAGCATGTCATCGCCGTTTCAGCCCTGCCACCCATCCATCGCGATCCCTTCGACCGCTTACTCGTGGCGCAGGCGCAGGTGGAAAGCTTGACGCTCCTCACCTCGGACGCCCTTCTCGTCCGCTACTCGGGTGTGCAACGCGTCTGACCCGGGAGCGCTTCGCGCGCCTCCACTAGAATCTCCCCTGTGATCGCCCATCTTCGCGGCTCCGTCCTCAGCAAATCCCCGAACGCCGTCGTCCTCGAGTGCCATGGCGTCGGGTACGAGCTCGCGATCTCCGTCGCCACCTACACCGAGCTCCCCGGGCCCGGCGCGGACGCCGCCCTGCACGTGCACACCCATGTGCGCGAGGACGCCCTGCTGCTGTTCGGCTTCCATGCGCTGGCCGAAAAGCGGCTTTTCGAGAAGCTGCTGACCATCTCCGGCATCGGTCCCAAGCTCGCCATCACCGTGCTCAGCGGCATCTCCGCCGAGCGGCTCGTGGGCGCGATCCGCTCCGGCGACCACCCCACGCTCACCAAAATCCCGGGGATCGGCAAAAAAACGGCCGAGCGGGTCGTCCTCGAACTGAAAGACAAGCTGGACGACATGGCCGGGTTCACGCCCGTCGCCGAGCCCACCCGGCCCACGCTGGGTGCGGTGCCCGAAGATGTTCTCAGCGCGCTCATGAACCTGGGCTACCCTCGGCCGGTCGCGCTGAAGGCCGTGGAAACGGCGGCCAAGGACGCCCCGACGGCTGCCGATTTTGAGCGGCTATTTCGCGCGGCAATCGCAGCGATCCGCTGATTCGGGTGTAACC
>CAXTFS010000032.1:0-16980 GCA_964243395.1 uncultured Acidobacteriaceae bacterium
GCCTTCGCTCCGTGGTCGATATGAAGCTGCTCGGTGAGCGCACGATCATCCTCGATTGCGACGTGCTGCAGGCCGATGGGGGCACCCGCACGGCGGCCATCACGGGCGCGTGCACCGCGCTGGCCCTGGCGCTGGGCAAGTTGGTGGAGGCTGGCACACTGAAGCAAAGTCCGCTGCGGCAGATGGTCGCAGCGACCTCGGTGGGCATCGTCGATGGGCGCGTGTTGCTGGATCTGAACTACGAGGAAGACAGCCGTGCGGAGGTGGACATGAATGTCGTGATGACGGCCGCCGGCGGGCTCGTCGAAACGCAGGCCACGGCGGAGCGGGAGACCTACTCCCGCGGGCAGCTGACGGAGATGCTGGACGCGGCCGAAGCGGGCATCCGCGAACTGCTCACGGCACAGCAGACGTGTTTGAACGACGCAAAGTAAGGGTGATCGGGCTGCTATGCTGGCCTTCTAACCGACACCAGAGGAGCAAGCACTTGGCAGATGAAGCAGTACTGATTACCGTTCGTCCAAACGGTCCGTTGCGGGTGGAAGGGCACATCATTCTGAAGGACGCCGATGGCGCAACCTGGGACCTCACCGGCAAGCCCGCGATCAGCCTTTGTCGCTGCGGCCTGAGCGAGAAGCGGCCGTTCTGCGACGGTTCGCACGCCAGGCAGGGATGGCAGTGCGCAGCCAGCCCCGGCAACCTGACCGGTCAGTAACAGGCACGTCGTAAACAGGCACGTCTCGTTGAGGAGAACGAATCGTTGAGGCAATTCGTGGGTGGTTTGCGTGTGTCGCAAGTTTGGCAGCATGGAGGAAAGCAGATCCTTTCGCTTCGCTGCGGAGTGACAAAGTGCGGGAGGACAAATGAGGAGAGCAGATCCCTGCGTCTCGTTGCGCTTGCATTGATCTTCTCAGCGTTGGGAGCGGGAGGTCACGCGCAGAGCAAGGCAGCCGCGGTCCCCGACCCGGCCGGGGTGCAGGACGAGGCGCCACCACCCAGCTACAAGGGTCCCCTCTACGTCCGCAGCGAGTTGATGATTCCGGTGCGCGACGGCGTGCAGCTGCACACGGTGATGTACCGGCCACGGAACAGTGCGAACACGGGTGCTCCGCTGCCCTTTCTGCTGCAACGGACACCCTACGGGGTGTGCTACGAAACAGCGCATTCGCTCGAAACCGGTAAGCCCGAGCTTGCCGCAAGCGGGTACATCTTTCTCTGCCAGGACATTCGCGGGCGCTACGGCTCCGGCGGGCAGTTTGTGATGAACCGCGCGATGGTGCCGCACGGCGCAAAAACCGACGTCGATGAGAGCACCGATGCGTATGACACCGTGGACTGGCTGCTGAAGAACGTCCCCAACAATGCCGGGAAGGTCGGTGTTCTGGGGATCAGCTACCCCGGCTTTCTGGCCATGATGGCCGGCGTGGATGCGCATCCGGCGGTGAAGGCGATCAGCCCGCAGGCGCCCATGACGGATGTCTGGCTGGGTGATGACTTCTTCCATAACGGGGCCTTTCGTGAGAGCTATGGCTTTGACTATGTGCAGGAGCTCGAAGCGCAGAAGACCAACGGCACCGTCAGCAGGAAGGAAGACCAGTACAACTTTTTGCTCAAGCACGTGAACTTTGCCGGTGCTGCGGGTGCAGCCGGGATGGCCAACCTGCCGACGGCGCAGCGTTTCCTCAACGAGCCCACCTACACAAAGTTCTGGCAGGACATGGCCGTGCAGAAGAGGCTGGGCCGGCCGGAGGTGCCGACGCTCGAGGTGGGTGGCTACTGGGACCAGGAAGACATGTGGGGAACGCAGACGGAGTACGCCGCGATGCGTCCGCACGAGAATGCCGACGACCCATTGCACAAGGTCTTTCTCGTTCTGGGGCCGTGGAACCATGGTGGATGGGCACGTGGACCCGGCGACACGCTGGGGAGCGTCTACGGCAGCACCAGTTTCGGCCAGAAGACGGGCGAGTACTACCGGACGACCTTTGAGACACCGTTTTTCGAGTTCTACCTGAAGGGCAGGCCGGGCTTCGACCTCGCCGACACAGCCAGCTTCCGCTCCGGTGAGAATGCATGGCACCGCTACCCCGTCTGGCCTCCCACCGATGGCTTCAGGACGACCAAGGCGTACCTGGCGCCGAACAAGAGCCTCACCGGCGCCGAACCTGTGGGCGACTACAACACGGTGTCGGCGACCTGGATCGCGGACCCGGCGGACCCGATTCCGTACCGCCATCGCCCGGTGCAGTCCACCTATGGCGAAGGCTCAACCTGGCGCACGTGGTTGGCAGAGGACCAGAGCTTCGTCTCCGGCCGCAAGGATCTGGCCAACTTCACGACGCCGGTCCTCACGACGGACGTGACTGTGACGGGCGATGTGGCCGCGGATCTGTTCGCGTCAACCACCGGCACGGACGGCGACTGGATCGTCAAGCTGATCGACGTGTACCCGGACGGTAAGTACCAGTTGATGGTCGCCGAAGAGATCCTGCGCGGCCGCTACCGGCACAGCCTCACCGAGCCTGAGCCAGTGAAGCCGGATGAGGTGAACGAGTACAAGTGGAGCCTGCACGGCGTGGATCACACCTTTCTGCAGGGCCACCGGTTGATGGTCGAGGTACAGTCGAGCTGGTTTCCGCTGTATGACCGCAATCCGCAGACGTATGTCCCGAACATTATGACCGCCCCCGCCGCTGCCTACCACCCGGAGACGATCACGATCTATAGCTCACCGAAGTACCCGTCGCGGCTGGATCTGCCGCTGGCTGACGGTTCGGCGTTGCCGTGAGTGCTTCTGGAGCGGTGCTGCGCCTGGCGCGGTGCGTGCGGCGCGTCGAGAGCAGGGAAACTAATGGGCGGTCCGGAAACTTTCAGGCACACCGACCGTCTCCCAAAAGACCGCCCCACAGGACACCTGATGACCCTCACCCCCCCTCGCGCCCTTCCTCTGTTTCTGGTCCTCACCTCCCTCTCCGCCGCCCTTACCTCAGTCCCTGTGCGGGCCGAAACCGGTGCCCAGGCGGCGACGCCCGCCGGTCAGGCCGGGGGGAGCACGACCGCGACACCCCGGCAAAGCGGCACCGTCAAGGCCATCACACCGCATGACTTTGTGCTGACCACTGCCGCAGGGCAGGATGTGGCGATCACGGTTCCGGATAAGGCCAAGGTTCTGCTCGTGCCGCCCGGGAGTCATGATCTCAGCGCAGCGCAACCGGGCACGCTCGCGGACGTCACCGCCGGGGACCGGGTGCTGGTCAACGGCACTGCCGGCGACCCGGCCTCGATGTTGACGGCAACACGGGTCGTCGTCATGAAGTCAACCGCGATCGCCGCCAGCCACGCAGCCGATGAGGCCGCCTGGGCGCGCGGGGCCGGCGGCCTGGTGCGTTCGGTGGACGGGACAACCGGCGTCATCACGGTGGCCAGCGGGGCCCATTCCCTGATGGTGGATACGACCCCGAGTACGGTGGTGCGCCGCTATGCCGGTGGGTCGGTGCGCTTCCAGGACGCGGTAAAGAGCAACGTTGCGGCCATCCAGACCGGCGATCAACTGCGGGTGCGCGGGCAAAAATCGGCTGATGGCACCACGATTGTTGCCGATGAGGTGGTTGTGGGCTCCTTCAGCAACTACTCGGGCAGCGTGTCGGCCATCGATCCGGCGCTTGGGACCGTTACCCTGAAAGATCTCGCGACCAAAAAGCCCGTCACGGTGGCCGTCACGCAGCAAACCAACCTGCGGCGACTGCCGGCCGGAGTGATGGCCGGCCGCAGCGGAGGGAACGGCAGCGAAGGCGGCGCGGGCGGCGCCCCGGCGAACCGTGCTCCCGGCAACGCAGGGACACCAGGCGGTGCGGGTGGGGGCACGGCCGGCTCCGGCCGCTCCGGCGCGGATCTTTCCCGCATGTTGAATCGCCTGCCTACGGAGACGCTCGCCGGCCTGAAGAACGGCGACGCGGTGATCGTGGTGGCGTCGAACAATGCGGAGACCGGCCAACCGACCGCGATCACGCTGGTGGTCGGCGTGGAACAGATCCTGGCGGCTGCCCCAGCCGGCAACACGACCCTGTCTCCCTGGAGCCTTGGACAAGGCGAAGGTGGCGCCGAGGGTGGCGCGTCCCAGTAGTTCTGTGACGTGTGACAGACCCGTTTCGAACAGACCTGTTTCGTGCTGTGGATGACACGTTCGGGCGAGATACCAACACAGATGCATCGTACGACTGCCACCTTTGAGGAGATCTATGCCGAACCGAACATCCCTTCGTACCGGGCGACCGGGCGTTTCTGCCGCAGCCGCCTTGTTGCTGGCGGGCGTGAGTACGGCTGCCCTCACCCAGGCGCCGGCCCCTGCCCAGACGCCAGCGCCGGCCGTGACGGGAACCGTTTCGAACGCCCCGGCGGCGGGTGCGCAAACGCAGGATCCCACTGGAGCCAACACCGGAGCCAATGCAGCTCCGGCCGGAGTCACGCGTGTGCACGGCGCCGTGGTCGACCCCGATGGTGCGGTGATCCCCGGTGCGTCTGTGACCTTCACCCCGGGCAAAGGCGCCCCGCGGCATGTCCTCTCAGGATCCGACGGCAACTACGCGGTTTCGCTGGCGCCGGGAAGCTATACCCTGCTCGTCACGATGAAGGGCTTCAGCTCCTATTCGGTCCAGAACCTGACGGTGGCCGCCGTGCCCGGGCTCACCATCAATGCCAAGCTGCAGATTGGCGAGCAGGAGGTCGTGGTCAACGTCGATGCCGATGCTATTCAACTCAGCGTCGACCCGGACTCCAACGCCAGCAGCACGGTAATCCAGGGCAAGGATCTGGATGCGCTCTCCGATGATCCGGACGAGCTGTCCAGCGAGCTCTCCGCGCTTGCCGGTCCCGCGGCCGGCCCGAACGGGGGCCAGATCTATGTGGACGGCTTCACCGGGGGGCAGCTGCCGCCCAAGTCGTCCATTCGCGAAATCCGCGTCAATCAGAACCCCTTTTCCGCACAGTACGATCGCGTTGGCTACGGGCGCGTCGAGGTGTTCACGAAGCCCGGCACAGACAAGCTGCACGGCTTTTTCCAGATCAACGGCAATCCCTCGCAGTTCAACTCGCCCAATCCGCTCAGCACAGCGTACGAGCCGCCGTACCACACGATCTTCAGCTTCGGCAGCTTGTCCGGACCGATCAGCAAGACGGTTTCGTACTCGGTCGGCGGATCGTACCGCCTGATTGAAGACAATGAATTCACCAACGCAACGATCTTCGGCGCGACCCCCGGCGCCTTGACCCCATGCCCGCCGCATACGACAGGCTGCGTTCTGACGCAGGCACAGATCTTCACGCACTACCCGCAGAACCGCTACGACATCTCGCCGCGCTTTGACATCGCGCTGGGCGAGAAGAACGTGCTGACTGCCCGATTTCAGTATGTGCAGAACGACACCACCAACGCGGGAATCGGCAACCTGACTCTGCCCTCGGCTGCGTACAACTCGAGCAGCAAGACCAGCGAGATTCAGCTCAGCGACACGCAGACGTTCAGCTCCAAGCTGATCAACGAAACGCGCTTTGAGTATGAGCGTGACCGCAGCGCAGATACCACGCTCAGCAACGATCCGTTCGTTACGGTGCAGGGCGCGTTCTCCTACGGCGGCAACACGATTCAGAACACCTCCGATCACCAGGACCACATCGAGGTGCAGAACTACACGTCAATCGCCTTGACGAAGAACTTCATTCGTTTCGGCGGCCGGTTGCGCAGCACGCGCGAGGCGCAGTATGCCGCCGGCAACACGAACGGTACGTTCACCTACTCCGGCCTGGCCAACACGGGCAGCGATGGCATCGACACAAGCTACGAGACCGGTGTCCCGTCGCAGTTCAGCCTGGCGCAGTTAAATAGCCTCAACATCAACTACACCTTTGTCGATCTGGGCATTTACGCAGAGGATGACTGGAAGCCGCGACCCAATCTCACCGTGAGCTACGGCCTCCGGTACGAAACACAGAATCACCTCTCCGATCATCACGACTTCGCGCCGCGCGTGTCGTTCGCCTACGGTCTGGGTTCGAGCAAGAGCGCACCCAAGACCGTGCTGCGCGGCGGCTTCGGTATCTTTTACGACCGGTTCGGCAATAACTACATCCTGAACCTCACGCGCTTCAACGGCGTCGCCGAAACCCTGTACACAGTACCCACCATCCCGGCCAACAGCACCTGCAGTCCCACCGATATTGCCGCCTGCCTGGCGCTGACGACCGGTGGCGCCAGTTCGCTGTACACGCAGGCCGACGGCACCGTGGCTCCCGTGCTGCGCACCCCCTACCTCGAGGAGTTCGCCGGCGGGTTCGATCAACAGATGGGCAAGCACGGCACCGTTTCCGTGAACTACATCCACTCGCAGGGTGTGCATGAGCTGGCACTGCAGGACGCGTACTATCCGACGGACGGCTCGGCGCCTCCCAACACCGTCAACAATCAGTACTTCAGCCAGGGTGCGTTCCGCCAGGATCAGCTCTTCGTTAATAGCCGCATCCAGACATCCAAGTGGCTCTCCATGTTCGGCTACTACTCGTTGAACTTTGCGAAGGGCAACAGCTCCGGCGCGGCGACGCCCATCTCTGTGCCGTATGACATCCAGGCCGACTATGGCCGGACGCTGTTCGACACGCGCAGTCGCGCCTTCATCGCGGGTTCCATTACCCTGCCGCGCCTGATCCAGTTCAGCCCCTACGTGCAGGCGCAGAGCGGCTCTCCGTACAACGTGACGCAGGGCCCGGACCCGCTGCAGGACAGCTACTTCAATGAGCGGCCCTACCTTGTTCCGAACGGGACCGCAAACGCGTCGAACGCTGCCTACGTGAAGTCCATTGCGGGCTGCGGCACCTTTGCTCAGCCAGGGTACGAGCCTGCCGGATCGCCGGTGGCGCCCATTAACGCCTGCACCGGGCCCAACCTGTTCACCTTCAACTTCCGACTGACCAAGACCTTTGGCCTCGGCGAGAAACTCGCGACAACAAGGGGCGGACGCGGCGGTGGTTCCGGCGGCGGCCCCGGTGGTCCTGGGAGCGGAGGCGGTCGTGGAGGTCCCGGCGGCTTCGGCGGCGGCGGTGGCACCAGCTCCGGCCGCAAGTACAACCTCGGCGTGGGCGTCAACGTACAAAACCTGTTTAACAACAGCGATCTTGCCAACCCGATCGCGACGCTTGACTCGCCCCTGTTCGGGCAGAGCATCAACCTAACCGGCTACCCGTACACACAGCAGAGCGCGGTGCGACGGATCTCACTGCAGGCGTCGTTTCAGTTTTAGCCCGATCAGCCTTTGGTAAGACCCAGGACTGACCCGCGTCGTGCAATCTCTGCCGCCGCGGCTTCTTCCGTTGTGGCTGGAGCCGGCGAGGTGGACCCTACTGAGGGTTCCATCGGAAGTTTTTCGAACGCAGGCTGAGGCGCCACCTCTTCTTCGGCCGGGGCCCTCTCCGTTGCAGAGACCACTACGGACTTGGCGTTCATAAACTCGCGCATCCCTGCCGCGGAGAGCTCGCGCCCGTAGCCCGATCGCTTGATGCCACCGAAGGGCAGGCGCGGATCGCTTACCACTGGCGTGTTGAAGAAAACAGCGCCGGCTTCGATCTCGCGAGCCAGCCGTTCCTGTTCATCGCGGTCACCCGTCCAGCAGCTCGCACCCAGGCCGAAGGGCGTGTCATTGGCAACGTCGATTGCCTCGGCAAGCGAGCGAACGCGGAACAGCAGTGCCAGCGGACCAAAGGTTTCCTCGTGGCACACAGCACTGCCCCGCGGGACGTCGGCAATCGCGGTCGGCTCCATGTAGAAACCCTCCCGCGGCAGCCGCTTGCCGCCGGTCAGGATCCGTCCGCCCGCCGCCGTGGCAGCACCCACCTGCGCGATCAGACGATCTGCTGCGTCAGCGGTCGCCAAGGGGCCGAGATCGGTTTCCTCCAGGGTGGGATCGCCGACCTTCAGCGCCTGCAGGCCCGCCACAAAGCCGCGCTCAAACTCGTCATACACGTCCTCGTGCACAACAAAGCGCTTCGCCGCGATGCAGCTCTGGCCGTTGTTCACGCACCGGGCCTTCACGGCGTTTTCGATCGCCACCGGCACGTCTGCGGAGGGCAACACGATGAATGGATCGGAGCCGCCCAGCTCCAGGACGCTCTTCTTGAGCAGATACCCGGCTTGTGCGGCTACCGCGCGTCCGGCGGCTTCAGAGCCGGTCACGGTCACGGCGGCAATGCGCTCGTCGGCCAGCACAGCCTCGATGCTTGTGGCCTCAAGCAGCAGGGTCTGAAAGCTGCCGCGAGGAAAGCCTGCACGCCGCACGATTGATTCGATGGCCATGGCACACTGCGGCACGTTGGGCGCATGCTTCAGCACCGCGACGTTGCCCGCCATCAGTGCCGGGGCAAGAAAGCGGAAGACCTGCCACAGCGGAAAATTCCACGGCATGATGGCGAGCACCACACCCAGCGGGTCCCAGCGGACGTAGCTCTGCGCATGTTGCGTCGCGATGGGCTCGGGTTCAAGGATGCGCGCCGCGTTTTCGGCGTAGTAGTTGCAAACTCCTACGCACTTGTCGACTTCGGTTCGCGCCGTAGCCAGTGTCTTGCCGACCTCGGACACGACCAGCGCGGCCAGATCCTCGCGGTCACTTTCCAGCAGCAGGGCGAGCCGCCGCATCCAGAACTGACGGTGCTCCAGCGTTTCAAAGGGGTAAGTCTTTTCGGCGTTTGCCGCCAGTGCCAGCTTCGCCTCGAGTGCCTCCGCAGTGAGCGGTTCAAAGCTGCGCAGCAGTTGAGCATTGGCGGGGTTCAGGGACTGAATCATGCGGTGTGGTGCTCCGAAAAAGAGGCTCTGTCGGACCAAGTTGGGATGGACTCGGGCTCGGTCCCAGTCTACCCGTGACCACGGTGTGTAAAGGAGGTCCGCCATTACGCCTGTTGGGTTGTTCCGGGGCTCTGGGGTGGCGGTCAGCCTGCCGTGGCAAGCTCCGCCAGCGCACGTGCCAGGACGCGTGCCCCCCGTGCGATCGCCTCGGGGGTCGCGTACTCGTCCGGCCGATGCGACACACCTGCGCGGCAGGGGAGGAACAGCATGGCGGAAGGCGCGACGTGCGCCATAAAGCTGGTGTCGTGGTAGGCCCGCGAGACCATCCGCTGTGAGCGCACGCCCTCGGCGCTGCAAGCCGCTGCGAGCGTGCGGATCAGGGCGGGGTCGCACAACGTCGGCTGATCTTCGTTGATCGTCTCTTCGGCGATCTGGACTCCACGTCGCGCCTCGATGGCGCGACATGCCAGCCGAATCGAAGCCATCACCCTTCCGCGGCGAGCCGCATCGGTGTCCCGCAGATCCAGACCCAGCGTGACGCGCGATGGCACGGCGTTTACTGCGCCCGGGTGCACCGCCAGGGTCCCGACGGTGGCTACAGTGTCCGCTGCGGCGCTCTCCCGATTGGCCGCGTTGGCCGCTTCCTCAATGGCGAGGATGAGTTCCCCCGCGGCGCAGAGGGCATCGCGGCGATCCGGCATCAGCAGCGCCCCCGCGTGGCCACCCACGCCGACCACCGTGAACCGATAACTTGCCGGTGCCGCGATAGCCGTCACCACGCCCAGCGTCGGGCCATCCTGCGCCTCGGCGCGCTCCAGCAGCGGGCCCTGCTCGATGTGCAGCTCCAGCCACGCAGCGTAATGGCTGCGCGGCAGACGGACGGACGTGAGTGGACCCGTGAAGCCGGCATCGGTGCGCGCGCTGCGCAAGGTTCCGCCACTTGGCGCTGTTGGGTCGGTCTCATGCAGACGATCCGGCAGGGCATCGGCGAGCTCAGGATCGAGCACGCCCGCGAGCAGCCGGGAACCCAGGCAGCCGATGCCGAACCGCGTGGGCTCCTCGCTGGTCAGCAGCACGAGTTCAACGGAGCGCTGCGGGCGGAAGCCCGCTTCCTTCAGCGCACGGACCGCTTCCAGGCCGCCAAGCACGCCCACCGTTCCGTCGTACATACCGGCATGCGGGATCGCATCGACGTGCGAGCCCGTGGCGATGGCGGCCAGGTCAGGCCGTGATCCCGCCCAGCGGAAGAACGTGTTGCCGACCGCATCGGCACGCACATCCAGCCCCGCGTCCTCAGCGAGCGCCTTCAACCAGGCACGGGCCTGGAGATCGCGCTGCGTAAAGACGAGGCGGGTCACCGCGCGTTGCGGGTCCCCCGGGGAACTCGCGGGAGTCGTCGCATCCGTAAAGCTGGCAAGCTGGTCCAACTCGCCCAGCAGCCTTTCGAGCTGGATGGCCGGCGTCACGCGAGCACGTGGCGATTCACTTCCTTGTAGATCAGGTACTTCGCCGGGGTACGCCCCAACGCGCCAAACCATTGTGGACAGAACGGCGCCATCCAGATGAAATCGCCGGCCATCACCGGGTACCACTGGTCGCTGAGGCGATAGATCCCGCCCCCGAGCAGCATCAGCAGCCCATGCTCCATCACGTGCGACTCCACCTGGCTCAAGGAGGCGCCCGGGGAGTAGGTCATGGTGTTTACGGCGAAGTCAAAGGTCGGTACCGGTGGCAGAAGGATGCGCACCAGCACATCGTCGTCGCCGTTCAGCGGGGTCTGTTCGAGCTCCTCCTCCTTGCCCAGGAGGAACGAGGGAAGCGGCTGGCGCAGGGCGGCCGTTGTCGCGGCATCCAGGGGAACGTAGTGCTTGTCGATGACGAGGACGCGGGCTCTGGTGGGCGCCACCAGCGAGTGGGCGTGGTTGGCGGGGAGATAGCCATACTCCCCAGCCTCCAGCATGTGAGGACGTCGTGAGCCGTACTCGTGGAGCTCAACCGCGCCCTCCAGAACGAAGAAGAAACGCTGGGTTGGCCCGTGCTGGAGTCTGCCACCCACATCGAGCTCCACTGTCATCATGGCGAAATCCGCGCCCAGCTGCGGTGAGGCATGCACGATGGCAAAGCCGCCCTCAAGCCCGGGAAGCGTGGTACGTACAAAGCTGTCTGGCGCTTGCAGCAGATGATCAGGACGGTGGACGCTGCGGGTGGAGCCAAGCTGGTGCATGTGCATCGATTGTAAGAGATAGGGGCAGCGGCGAGCCGACGGAGGTGACGCCCGGGTTGAGTTAGAGGTGAAGGTGTTGCACCAGCTTCAGCACCGTGGCCAGGGCAGCCTCCACGTCAGCTTCTCCCACTGTCTCGTCCGGATGGTGACTCAGGCCGCCGGGGGAACGCACGAACAGCATCGCCGTGGGTACGTGGGGCGCCAGGATCATGGCATCGTGTCCGGCTCCGGAGAACATGCGCCGTGCCGGGTAGCCGTTGAGCTCGGCGGCTGATGCCAAGCCATCCGCCAGCGGAGCACTCAGGGTCACGGTGTTGCTTTCAGCGAGCAGCCGGGCACGCACGCGGACGCCGCGCGAAGCGGCGATTCCCTCAGCCTGCGTCAGCAGACGGGCTACCGCGGCATGGCGCGATTCATCGCCCGGGTGGCGCACGTCGAGCGAGACGCGCACTTCGCCTGGAATGACGTTGGCCGCTCCGGGCATCGCCGTGATGCGACCGACCGTGGCGACCAGCTGCTTGTAGCCGGCGGCAAAGCGTTCCACCTCGACGATCCATTGTGCCGCAGGTACCAGCGCGTCCCCTCGCAGTGGCATGGGCGTGGTGCCGGCGTGGTTGGCCTGCCCGGTGAAGGTGAGCTCAAGCCGCGACTGCCCGATGATGGCTTCGACGATGCCGAGCGAAACGCCTTCGCTGTCCAGAACCGGCCCCTGCTCGATGTGGATCTCAAGCGCCGCATGCGTGTTGGGACGCAGAGGGCAGGTTTTGCTGATGGCTTGCGGGTCGAGGCCGAACTGCCGCATCGCGTCGGCCACCGTGACGCCCCCGGCGTCCTCGCGCGTGAGGTGGCCTTCATCCAGTTGCCCCACAGTGGCCAGCGAGGAAAGGAATGGGAAGCCAAAGCGCACCCCCTCCTCTTCGCTGAAGGCGATCAGCTCGATGTCGAAGGGCAGGGCCTCGCCGGTGAGCTCCTCGATGGCGGCAAGCCCAAGCAACACGCCCAGGGGACCGTCGAAGGCGCCCGCATTGGGCACTGTATCCAGGTGCGAACACAGGACCAGGGTCGGGGCGTCTTCGCCGGTGTCGCCGACGCCACGGCGCAGCCCACGCAGGCTACCGGCATCGTCGACTCGAACCTCCAGCCCGGCCTGCCGCATCCACCAGCCGACCAGCGTATGCGCGTCGCGCGTGGCGGGCGACAGGAACAGCCGGGTCGTCGCGCCGGGCACGTCGGTTACGCGCGCCAACTCGCGGCAACGGGCGATCACCCGCGCGGCGCGATCACTGTGTATCTCAGCCATGGGGTTCCACTCGGAGATCAGGCACGGCGCACGGTGGCTTCGATGGTGCCATGCGGCTCATCCGTTGGCACGAAGATGTGATTGGGATTGTCGATGCCAAAGCGGCCGAGGTCGACCAGCAGATTGTGCTTGTTGGGCATGCGCAGAAAGACCTCGTCGATAACATCGGTGTGCCCCAATGCTGCCTCGGCCATGGCGTACAGCGTCTGCTGCACGCTCAGCGAATCATGGTGTGCAAAGGTGGTAATCATGCGGTCGCGCAGGTGGTGGCGTACCTTGTTGAAGTCGATGCCCTCGTTGATGGCCTTCGCGGTGAACTGCCACTCGGCGGTAACGGCGGTCGCGAACAGGCGGTCAGTGGTCTCGGGAAGCGTTGTGAGTTCGTCCTTGATGTAGCCGGCAAAGCCCGACTGCGCGGTCTTCAGAACAGTCATCTCCGTAAAGCCGCTGTGGAGGGCAAGCCCGCCCTCGCGCGTACACGTCAGGCGTGTGGTTTGCCGCTCGTCGGAGCCCTTCATGAAGGCGGTCGGATACGGTTTGCCCTCGATGGTCAGTCGCTTCCATAGGTGCGATTGAACCGTGACATCGATGGCTGTGACCTGCGGGTTGCGGCTCAGCAGGAAGTCGATCAGTTCCTTCGCGAAGGCCTCGATGCTCTCGGCACGCGACTGCCGCGCCAGGAAGTAGACGGTGTTCTTCATCGTGTCCGTGGCAAGTATGCGCGTGTTGTCCCCGTGGGTGAAGACCTCGTCGAAGTCGCCGGTCAGCAGGACCTCCAGCGTCCATTCATCGAGGTCGTGGTGCGCCTCGTGCTTCGTCACACGCATCAGGCGCACGCGCGATTTGCCGTAACGGTGGCTGACCAGCGTGAGATTGCGTGCGGCGGTGCTACTCGTCGTGATGGTTTGCGACATGCGCCTCAGCTCCCGCGGTAGGTGGTGTAGCCGTTGGCCGCGATCAGCAGCGGGATGTGGAAGTGCTGCGTCGGATCATCGACGGTGAACACGATCTCGACGAACGGATAGAGCGTGCGGACTGCTCGACCCGCGAAGTACGGCGACGTTTGGAAGCGCAGGCGATAGGTTCCTGCCATGAGCGCGTGTTCCGCTAGAAGAGTCTTGCATCGGCCGTCCGCGTCGGTGATGCCGGTGCCTTGCGGCAGCCACGCGCCATTGTCCTCACGCGAAAGAAGCAGGCTGACGCCCGCGACTGGTTTGCCTAACGCTGTGTCCAGGATGTGTGTCGAGAAGCCCATCGTCTGTGCGCCTACTTTACACGCCGTCGCAGCCCCGTTGCGGCAGTTCGAGCCATTTCCGCAGCCGCAACTGCGTGATGCGGCGCTGTTCCTCGACGGCAACAAGCAACTCAGTCGCGTTGTCGTTGCCTAGCCTGCTTTTCAGCGAGGCAAGCACCTCGTCGGTGCGTTTGCCGGTTGCACAAAGAAGGAAAATCCGCTGGAATCGGGCCTCATACGCGGCGTTCGCCTCCGCGAGCTCATGCGCCAGAGCCAGATCCGCACTCAGGGAACTTTGCTCGCCGGTGCTCCAGCGCAGACTTTGCTCCGATGCGGTGATGGCCTTCCGCTCGCCGAGTCGCGGATGGCTGTTGAAGGCTTCCTGCCAGTCAGTTTCGCTGAGAGCGCGCCAGACCTCGTCAGCTACGTGAAACAAGGCCTGAGGTGAGGCGATCGGCCGCAGTTCGGCCATGTGCGTTGCCCAGGCGTGCGAGCCGCTGCAGGGGAGGATCGTGTCTCTCGCTTCCGGCTTTGCCAGTTGGTTCCACGCCCTCAGGATGCTGTTTGTGCCGCGGAGTTCCTTCACCGGGCACGGCCTTCGAAGTACTCTCGCCCTCGCGCTGCCCCTGCAAAATTCCCGCCATCAAAGACGCGCTGTCCGCGCAGCCAGGTCGAGCGCACCACGCCGCAAAGATGCTCGCCCATGTATGGCGAGATGGGATGACGGTAGAACAGGCGCTCCGGTACGACCGTCTCGACGGCATCGGTGTCGAACGCGACGATGTTCGCATCTTTGCCGGGAGTGATCGCGCCGACGCTGTCCGCGAGCCCGGCGAGGTGAGCGGGTGCGGTGCTCATCCACCGCGACAGTTGCGTCAACGGAATCCCACGTTGCACGCACTCCGTCCACACCACGGACAAGGCCGTCGAAAGCGAAGGAATGCCGCCCCAGGCCTTATCGAAACGGCCCACGTCAACGCCTCCGTCGCTCTCCAGACGCTTCATGGAAGGCGGACAGGGCGAGTGGTCCGTCGCGATCAGATCAAGGGTTCCGTCAAGCAGGCCCTGCCACAGGGCTGCGCGATTCGCAGCAGATCGGATCGGTGGCGCGCACTTGCAAAGCGTGTCACCATCGCGGACGTTTTCGGCGCTCAGATGCAGATAATGCGGGCAGGTCTCTGCGGTCACCGGCAGACCCTCTCGCTTCGCCTGCGCCAGCATGGGCAAAGCCCGGGCTGAAGACACGTGCACAATGTGCAGTCGAAAGCGATAGGTGCGGCACAACGTGAGCAGCAGATCGATGGCCTGGAGCTCGGCCTCGTCCGGTCGCGAGGCAAGATAGGTGGCGTAGCTTCGCCAATCCGCGCCACGCGCGTTAAGGCTGGCCGTGGCGCGCTCCACGGGGTCTGCCATCTCGGCATGCACCAACAGCGGCAGACCCGTGGCGGCGATGTGCGGCAGCGCGCGTTCGAGGTTCTCGCGATCGATGGAGGTGAAGCCCTCGCAGCCCGGATAGATGAGGAACGACTTGAAGCCGGGTACGCCGGCACGCGCCAGCGGCTCCAGCTCGGCCTGATTGCCATCGACGGCGCCGCCCCACAGCGCGTAGTCCACAACCGCCTGGCCCCGCGCGGCTTCACGCTTGATCTCCAATGCAGCGACGTTCGTGGTCTCCGGCAGGCAGTTCAACGGCATGTCGACGATCGTGGTGTACCCACCCGCTGCCGCGGCGCGTGTGCCGGTCGCGAAGCCTTCCCACTCGGTACGGCCGGGCTCGTTCAGGTGGGTGTGCACGTCGACCAGACCGGGCAGCAGAGCCAGCTCGCCAAGATCTTCCCAAGGCACGCTCCCGTCAAGCTCCGCGCGCGGCACGACGGCGACGATGCGCTCGCCATCGATCACTACGGCGGCATTGCGTTCGCCCTCCGGCGTGACCACGCGGCGTGAGCACAGAGCATGTACCATGAGGCTGATTATGCCCGCACGCCCCGAATTTATGCAGCAGGCCATTCACCTTGCCACGGAAAACGTCGTGCACGGCCGTGGCGGACCGTTTGGCGCGGTCGTGGTGAAGGACGGCGTTGTGATCGCGACCGGTGCCAACCAGGTGACCGCTTCAAACGATCCAACCGCGCACGCGGAGGTGGTCGCAATTCGCAATGCCTGCCAGGCGCTGGGCACGTTTCAGCTGCTCGAATGCGACGTGTATACCAGCTGCGAACCCTGCCCCATGTGCCTCGCCGCGCTGTATTGGTCGCGCTGCCGGGCGATCTACTACGGCAATGATGCGAGCGATGCGGCACGTGCCGGCTTTGACGATTCGTTCCTCTACGAAGAGGTGAAGAAGCCGCTGCACCAGCGCAGTATTCCGATCCAGCGTTTGCTGCCGGAAGAGGCACGGACTAGCTTCGACGCGTGGCATTCGAGTCCGTATCGGGTGGACTACTGATGGTGGAAACCTTTCTTGCCAACGTCGGCGGTGCGGCCCGTACGAGCGCGGGGACGGTGAACCTGGCGCTGCTGGGCTTCGGTACCGTGGGCAGCTCGTTTGCCGAAGTGCTGCGGGCCTCGGGGCGTGACGACCTACGCATCACGCATGTCTTCAATCGCGGGATTGATCGCAAACGGACCCACGGGAAAGCGCGGTTTGTGCCCCACGCCGCGGTCTGGACCGAGAACATCGACGAGATCATCGGCGATGACGGGGTCCATGTTGTTGTGGAGCTGATGGGTGGTCTGAAGCCGGCAGAGGGCTGGCTCACGGCCGCACTTGGCGCGGGCAAGCATGTAGTCACCGCTAACAAGCAGCTCATTGCGCAACGCGGTCCAGCGTTGTTTACCCTCGCGCAGGCACATGGCGTGCAGCTGCTATATGGTGCGGCAGTGGCAGGCGGTGTGCCGGTGCTGCCGGGCATTGCACAAGGGCTGCAAGGCGATCGCATCACACGGCTGAGTGGCATCGTGAATGGCACCTGCAACTTCATCCTGAGTGCCATGGAGACCGGTGCCGACTACCCCGAGATGCTGCGCAAGGCACAGGAGCTTGGCTATGCCGAAGCCGATCCATCCGCGGACGTCAATGGTGACGACGCGCGTGCGAAGCTGTGCATCCTGGCGCGGCTTGCGCTGGGAGCAGAGGTCGACCCGGTACAGATCCCCGCGCAGACGATCTCCAATCTCAGCGCGATCGATTTCGCGTATGCCAAGGAGCTTGGCTGCACGTTGCGCCAGGTTTCGCGCGCCACGCTCGACCAGGAGGGCGAAGCCGGCTCTTTGCGGGCGCGTGTGGGGCCCATGCTGGTGCCGCACAACTCACCCATTGCTTGGTCGCACGGCACGCAGCATATGGTCGTCACCAGCGGGCGTTTTGGCGGCGATGTGGTGTTCAGCGGCCATGG
>CAXTFS010000033.1:0-16743 GCA_964243395.1 uncultured Acidobacteriaceae bacterium
AAGCAGCAGCGATCGTTGGGCCGACGATCGCCAATGAAAACAACGACACGGCCAGGAAGACCCCTGCGCCAAGGAGCACATGCTTCCATTGCCGGCGAGATAGGAAAAGTCCGAAGAGTACAAACGGGAACAGCTTCAACGAAGCGCCGATGCCGAAGAAAACGGAAGCCAGCCACTCTCTGCCCGTGGCGTAGGCCCACATGCCAATCAGCAGCGTCAACCAGACCAGAACCTCGATGTTGCCTCGGTCAATCAGTAGCACCACCGGCCACGAGCAGAGAGTGATGACGATGCAGAAGAGCGCGGCTCTGGGCCCTGGAACCCCACGCCGGACGAGGGCCTTGGCGAACATGGCCGCAGGCACAACAAAGCAGAGCACGCTGAAGATGACGAAGGCGAGCAAGGCGTGCGGCCGCATGTATCGGAAGAAGAACTCGAAGCCGAGGATCGCCGGGGCCGGATAGTTGATCGGAAAGCCGACCTCGAAAAACCGTGCCGTCCCGAAGTCGCGAAACTTGTCGTAGAAGATCGTGAAATCGTAGAAGCGATCGGTGCCCACCGAAAGCGGGTAAACACGAAATCCGTCTGAGTGTAAGAAGTATTCAACGACGTGGAACAACACCGACAGGGTGAAGAAGATCAGTGTCCAGCGCTGAAATGACTGCAGCGTCGGTGGCAGCGTGCGCGGCGTTGGCCCTGTTGTCTGCATGGGCTCGGCGCTGGTCGACATGGGTCGAGTCTAGCGCAGACTGATCTGCCCGCCGGCCCTTCACGCGGAGTGCAAACCGGGGTACGGGACTCTGCGCAGATGCTCCCTCCCGGCGTCCGCGACGGTGTTGTTGCCGCGACCTCCGGTGCTACACTGCCGCTTGTTCCACAGCGATTTTGCGGGCAGACATCGGCAGGCAAACTGGCGGTGGGACTCAGCTTGGATGTTGTTGTGACTTGAATGCGGCGTTCTGCGCTGAGGCAAAAGAGGTTCGATGGACGCAGGGCAAGCGCTTCGTGCAACGGGCACAGAAACCTCCGAGAAACCCGCGATTCGCGCGCTTGCCATCGTTGATCTGGTCCTGGCGCTGACTGTGGTGGTGTTTCTGCACCGCATGTTGATTACCAGCAACACCGACATCACCAAGTTCTACGGGGTCTGGTACCAACACATCCTGCAGCATGGGCGATGGCACTCGATCGAGGGAAGCTACGCCAACTACAACCCTCCGTACCTGTATCTGCTGAGCCTGTTCTCCTTCCTGGATGGATGGGTACCCGCCGTCGTTGTGCTCAAGCTGGTGGAGGTGCCCGGTGTGCTTGCGGCCGGCGTGATCGGGTGGAGCATCGGCCGTGTTGTCGGTGCTTCGCAGCGGCGTGCCGTGCTGGTGGGCTGCCTGGTGGCGCTCTCCCCTGAGCTGATTGTCAACACGCTTCTCTGGGGCCAGGTCGACATCCTGTACAGCGTCTTCCTCATGCTGACGCTGCGGCTCCTGCTCACCCGCAACTGGAACTGGGCTATGGCGATGTTCGGTGTTGCGCTTGCCATCAAGCTCCAGGCCGCCATCGCCGGCGTAACCATCGCTGCCCTGCTGCTCGCAGGGGAGTTACCGCTGGCGAGCGTGCTGTGGACGCTGGCTGCCTACATCGCCATGCTGGCGCCTGCGCGTTTCGCAGGGCGAGCGATCCGGGACCTGGCGCAGATCTATCGCTACCAGTTCAGCACCCAGGTCTATGTGGCGATGAATGTGGCCAACCCTTACCAGCTTTTGAACGCCTGGGTGGGCACCTCCATCCCGCGGACAAATCTGGTGAATGCCCTCGGTCTGCTCTTCACCGGCGCGTGTACCCTGACGGCGATCTATCTGCTCAGTCGTTCCCCGGCGCTGTTGCGCGGACGCGGGCTGATCATGGCTTGGGCTCTGCCGTTATTTGCCGAGCCGTTCATCCTTCCCAAGATGCACGACCGGTACTTCTTCCCCGGCAACCTTATGCTGGTGCTGCTGGCGGGCCTGGACGGCCGGTTTGTGGTTCCGGCCGTGCTCACCCAGGCTGCCTCGCTCTTCGTCTACCATCAGTTCCTGACGGAGCAGCTGTTTCTGCCGCAGTACTACATCGTTCCCGTGTGCCTGATGGCGGTGGCGCTGTGGCTCTTCGCGCGGGCCCTCCTGCACACTGCGCGCGACGGTCGCTCGCTGCAGAGGCTCCCCAACGAGACACTGGCACGCTAGCGTGAAGAATTGATGCGATCCGCCCCAGGCGTGAGCGAGCCTTTGTATCTTTCGGAGAAACAGCAGATGGCAAAGACGGGCTCAGTTCGTGAGCAAGCGTCCTCAAAGGCGCCCCCCGAAGGAGCGCTCGTTGCAGTGGATGCGGCCCTGGCGCTGGCGCTGGCCGTGCTTCTGCCGCGCATGTTGCACGTCACCAACTCCGACCTGACCACGTACTACCTGCCGTGGTACCAGCACATCCTTCAGCACGGCCGCTGGGCTTCGCTGGAGGGCAGCTATGCGAACTACAACCCTCCGTACCTTTACCTGCTGAGCGCGGCTTCGTTCTTCAATGGCACCGTCCGCCCGCTGTTCCTGGTCAAGCTGATGGAGGTGCCCGCCATACTGGCGGCCGGCGCGCTGGGGTGGAGCATCGCGCGCGCCGTGGGCGCAGGAACGAAGCGCGCCGTGCTGGTGGGCGTTCTGCTTGTGCTCTCACCTGAGGTCGTCAGCAATGCGCTGATGTGGGGACAGGTCGACATCCTGTACAGCGTCTTTCTGGTGTTGATGTTGCGGCTGCTGCTGGCGCGGCGCCCTAACTGGGCGATGGTGGCCTTTGGGGTTGCTGTCGCGATCAAGCTGCAGGCGGCAACCGCCGGCGTGGCGCTGGCAGCGCTGCTGCTGGCGGGCGAGTTGCCCTGGCTCAGCCTGCCCTGGGCACTGGTGGGGTATGTGGGCATGCTCTGTCCCGCATGGCTGGCCGGCCGACCCGCACGGGAGCTGCTGTTTATCTATCGCACGCAGTTCAACACGTACCCCGAAGCGGCGCTGAATGTGCCCAACCCGTACCAGCTTTTGAACCACTTCACGAATGGCTCTGCGGCGCGCGTGCATCTGGTCACCGCAGCCGGGCTTGCCTTCGCCGCCGCCTGTACGCTGGCCATCATCTATTGGCTGCGCCGTGCGCCGCGGCTACTGCATGGGCGGGGATTGATCATGGCCGTGGCGCTGCCCCTGATGATTGAACCCTTCGTGCTGCCCAAGATGCACGAGCGCTACTTCTTTCCCGGCAACCTGCTGCTGGTGTTGATGGCCGGGCTGGACCGCCGCTTCATCCTGCCGGCGGTGTTAGCCGAAGGCGCGGTGCTCGCCGCGTACGTGCGGTACCTGGGTGGCGGCGGCTTCGTGCCGAGCTACTACGTCGTTCCCGTGTGCATGATGTCGGCAGCCCTGGTGCTGTTTCTTCGCGCGCTGGTCGGGCAGGCAGCCGCACCGGCAGCGGTACCGGAGCGCGCCGAAGCTGCTTAGTTGCTGAGGCGGACTTCCGTGCTCTGGCTGTGCTGTACGCGGACAATCTCAAACTGGGGTGAGTCGTCGAAGACCATGGACAGGCCCAGCAGATCGAACCGTGCGAAGAAATCGTCCCAGGTGATCGGCCGCAGGTCCGGGGTGCCTTCGCGGGCCTTGCCGAAGAGGAAGTACAGCAGGGAAGGTTCGCCGTCGAACTTCAGGATCTGGATTTCGGCAGGCACGGCATCGTACTTGGTCGCCCACAGGCGGATGGAATCGTGGTCCTTGGTTGGTTGCATCGCTCTGCTTTCCGCGGAACCTCACAGCGTGCGGAGGGCCGAGTCGAAGTGTAGGCATCAGGATACCAAGCGCGGCGGCCCCGCTCTGTTCGCGCGCTGACCCTTCACCTGAAGCTTCATCACCCTTGCAACAGGGGGGCCGTCACGAATCCGTGCCGGTCGCTGTACCATCCAAGAAGAGATGCAGAGCTTCGGACCCAGGACGGCCCCACACGCAGCGGTTCCCGCGCTGCGCAACGCTGGCCGTGCGCGCTTCTTATAGCTGCGCTTCCGCTCACCCCTGCTTTCCTCCTTCGCTTTCCGTACGCCGTATCTTCCGCGGGGCCTTTGCCCCGGACTGTGAGCCCTGCACCATGTTCGACCGTCTTGACCAGATCGAAGCCCGCTATGAAGAGCTGGGCCGCCAGCTCTCCGACCCAGCCCTGCTCGCCGACCAGAAGAAGTTTCAGACCGTAGCCAAGCAGCACCGTGATCTGGAGCCCACGGTCGACGCCTTTCGCCGCTTTCGTCACCTGCAGGAGTCTGTCGACGAAGCACGCACCATGGCCGCCGATACCGACCCGGAGATCAGCGCGATGGCCGCTGAAGAGCTTGCCGCGCTCGAGCCCAAACTGCCTGTCGTGGAAGAAGAGCTTAAGGTGCTGCTGCTGCCCACCGACCCCAACGATGAGAAGAATGTGGTTGTCGAAGTGCGCGCCGGCACCGGGGGCGATGAGGCCTCCCTGTTTGCGGCAGAGGTCTTCCGCATGTACCTGCGCTTTGCCGAGCAACATCGCTGGAAGGTGGAGATCCTGTCGGAGTCGCCGTCCGACGTTGGCGGCCTCAAGGACGTCACGGCCATCTTTGAAGGCGACAAGGTCTACTCGCAGATGAAGTACGAGTCCGGCGTGCACCGCGTGCAGCGCGTTCCGGCCACAGAGACCCAGGGTCGCGTGCATACCTCCGCGATCACCGTGGCCGTGCTCCCCGAAGCGGAAGAGGTCGATGTCAAGATTGAAGCCAAGGACCTGCGCATCGACACGTTCTGCTCCTCCGGCCCGGGCGGGCAGTCGGTGAACACGACCTACTCGGCCATCCGCATCACGCACCTGCCCACCAGCACCGTGGTCAGCTGCCAGGATGAGAAGTCGCAGATCAAGAACCGCGAGAAAGCGATGCGCGTGTTGCGCTCGCGGCTGTACGAAGTCGAGCTCGAACGCCAGCACCAGATTCAGGCAGCGGCGCGCAAATCGCAGGTTGGCACCGGCGATCGTTCCGAGAAGATCCGCACCTACAACTTCCCGCAGAACCGTCTCACGGACCACCGCATCGGGCTCACCAACCACCAGCTGGCCATGGTGATGGAAGGTCTGCTGCAGCCCACTGTAGACGCCCTCATCGCCCACGACACGGCAGAACGGCTCAAGGCACAGTCTGAGGTCGTCTGACCTCCAGGGATGCGCTAGGATTGCTGCCTACCCGACGCGGGTCAGGGACGGGCGTTCTTTATACTTGTGAGGATGGTCTCTAAGCCTTTGTCACGCGATCCGCTTTCGCCTTCAGCGACCTCTGACGCTCGGGAAGCACCGGTTCGACTCAACCGGTTCGACGCCCTGGGCATCGGCTGCACCGTTCTTCTTCTGCTGGCTTTTTCCTACATTGAATCCCGTCATCGCATGTTCTGGGGCGACGAGATCATGGGCGATCTGGTGCTTCGCGCTGGT
Source organism: uncultured Acidobacteriaceae bacterium (assembly GCA_964243395.1). Lineage (GTDB taxonomy): Bacteria > Acidobacteriota > Terriglobia > Terriglobales > Acidobacteriaceae > Granulicella. Next base: position 5,491 of record CAXTFS010000033.1, read on the forward strand.
AGCTGGCACCGTTTTCTCGAGCTGTGGCGGAGCGGAGTCGACAGCAGCGGCTTCTGGTTCTACGTCTTTGCGAAGCCCTGGGAGCTTATCTTTGGCCCATCCGAGTTAAGCCTCCGCATGTTCTCGGCCGCGGGTGTCGCCGTGGCTGCCGCTTTGACCTGGCGTCTTGCCCGCCGCTTCTATTCGCTTCCTGTTGTTGCGGTCGCTCTCGCAGTCTCGTTCTTCGAACTCGGCGTCGTACGCTGGCAGCTCTCGAATGGCCGCTGCTACGGCGTTTTCTTTGCGTCCGCGGCGCTGGTCATCACCCTGATCTTCCGTGGCGAGGACGAGGCACACCGCCAGCCCAGCCTGCGCTTTCTTTTCGCGACCCTTCTCGCCTATGACATCCTTGCCGGATCCCACATCCTTGGCCTTGTCTACGCGGGCGGGTTCCTCGGCATTCAGCTTCTCTTTGACCTTCGGGCGCGAGGTCTTCGTCCCGCGATCTACGGTGCAGCGCTGTTGGGCATTATTCCGATCGTTCTCTTCAGCCTGGGGAATCTGCACAGCACCGCTGCTCTTGGAAAGCCGGCTTTCTGGACGGTGCTTCCTCGCTTCCGCTACATACTTTTCCTGAGCGAGATTGCACAAGGAGCCGTGTATTGGGTCATCGTGGGCATGCTGCCCTTTGCCTTTCTGCATCTTCATCGCCGCAAGCAGAGGGATGCAGTTTATCTGCTCCTGTTTGGTTTCCTGCTAATCCATACGTTCTTTGTTCTTTTGTCTCGCGTGACGACCCCGATCTACGTCGATCGCTATCTTCTGCCGCTGGTGATGGGTCTTGTTCTGCTCCTGGCCGAGGTGCTTACACAGATTATCGAGGGCGGGACGAGTTCACGGGTTCTCGCGGTTCTTGCCTGCGTCTATCTTGGCTATCTCGCGTATGCCGCGTTTCCTCGTCTGCACTTCTCCACGTATCCCAAGAAGGACTACACCGCATCGTTCCTTGCGCAGATCCCCGGGGGCAACCTGCCCATCGTGGATCCTGATCCCGGCATCTTTGCGGAAACGGAGTATTACCACCACGGAACGTTTGACCGACCGTTTCTGTACCCGGTAGATCCCGTTCTTAGCCTCGATCCCACAACCCCGGGTGGCGTCTCCGGCCTCCATGAGCTCGAAAACTTTCTTCGGCTCGGCATATTCAGCCCCGACGTCCAGCCCTACCAGGAGATCCTCGCGCGTTACCCCGACTTCGTCGTGGTCACCTTTGATCCTGCCGGCGCGTGGTTGCGCAAGCGCATCCTGAACAATCCCCAGTACACGGTTACCGATCTCGGGTCCTTTCTGGTGCAGGACATGGGTTTCCATCTCTTGAGGGTGCACCGCGAAGCAACGAATGTATCGACACCCGAGCACCAGGTTTCTCCTCCTTCGAAGTGACCGCGTGCGGCCCCAGGGGTGACGAGTTGCTATGGCTCTGATGAAGGAATTCTCACCCGGGGACGACGCTTCGGTACACTCGGCGCAAGCCTGATGAGATTTCCTCTTCGACTGCTGTTGGGTCTGCTGCTTGCCTTGGCGCCGCTCTGGTTGGCGGGACAGGTTGCCGACGCCGCACCTGCGTCTGATGCGCCTGCGACCTACTCACTGGCAAAAGATCGCCGACCCGTAACTTCGCTGACGGGTCTGTGGCGATTTCAGCCGGGCGATGATCCACGCTGGGCGGAGCCATGGTTCGACGACACGTCGTGGGCTTTGGTCGCCTCCGATCGCGACTGGAGCGAGATAGGGTACGGCAATCTGAGTGGCGTGGGTTGGTACCGCTTTCGGATCGTGCTGCCTGCAGACACCGGGACGTACTCGCTCTCGGTACCCGAGATCTACACCTGCTACCAGCTGTTTGCCGATGGCCAGCTGCTGCTCACGCAGGGCAAGCTGCCGCCGAATCCCGTCATCTTCCACACGCGACCGGCGCTGGTGACGCTCACGACATCACCCACGACCCAGCCCCGCCCGATCACGATCGCGCTGCGCATCTGGGAGGCTCCCGCCTGGAGCCAATACCGCAGCGGTGGCCTGCAGGGCGTCATGCTGGTGGGTCACAGCGATCTGCTGGCGACACAGTTCGATGATTTTGAAGCGCGGCGGCGATGGGGCGTCAGCGACTGGCTCGACCTCAGCCTGCTCGACCTGCTGGCCTGCGTGATCTCGCTGGCGCTGTATTTTTCGAGACGGTCGGAGCAGCAGTACCTCTGGTTCAGCCTCCTGGTTCTGGGTGCCGCGGGCAGCCACTTGATGAGTACCTGGGAGTATTTGCGGGTCTGCCCGATCTTCGCGACCGAGGCCGTGAAAGATTCGTTTCTCACGTTATTTCTGGTGGCTTCGCTGCTCTTCTTCCAAACACTGCTGAACGGCAACCGAACGCTGTTCTTCAAATTTGCGCTGCTGTACTGCCCGCTTTGGTTTGTGGACGGTCTGATTGCCGGACCGGCCGGGCTTTCCACCACGCAGCAGAACTTCGGCGGTCTTCTCTTCACCCTGCCGATCTATCTTTGGATCATCCTGCTGGTCGGCAAGCGCTATCGGCAGCGGCATCGGGACGCGCGCCTTCTGCTGTTTCCGGTGCTTCTTCTCTTTGGCGCACTGTTCTACCACCAGTTTGTCTGGACGCTGGAGACGGCGGGGCTGGGCTTCGCACGATACCTCTACATCCGCATTCGCCATCCCTTTTACCTGACCCTCGAAGACGTGGCTGAAGCGTTCTTTCTGCTCGCGATGCTGGGCATTCTGCTGAATCGGTTTGCGCGCACGCGGCGGGATCAGGATCGCATCGCCTCCGAGCTCGACGCCGCACGATCGGTACAGCAGCTGCTCGTGCCGGCGGCGGCGCCAGTGATCCCCGGTCTCGCAATCGCCACGGCCTACCACCCGGCGCAGGAGGTCGGCGGAGACTTCTTCCAGATCCTGCCGCTGCCCTCCGGTGGCGTGCTGGTGGTCATCGGCGATGTGGCCGGCAAGGGCCTTCCCGCAGCGCTGACGGTGTCGCTGGCCGTGGGCAGCCTGCGAACCCTGGCTGACTTTACTGACGCGCCCGGCGAGATCCTTGCTGGCCTGAACCGCCGGCTCCATGTGCGTGGTTCAGGGTTTACGACCTGCCTGGCACTGCGGTTTTCCCCTGACTGCGCTGTGCTCACGGTCGCAAATGCGGGCCATCTGCCGCCCTATGTGAACGGGTTTGAGCTCGCCACGGAGCCCAGTCTGCCCCTGGGCCTCGACCCGGCCGCGTTCTTCGCCGAGAGCCGGTTTGGGCTCGCTGTCGGTGATCATCTGACGGTGCTTACCGATGGCGTCCCGGAGGCCATGCACGGGCGAACGTTGTTCGGGTTTGAACGCACGCAGTCGCTGAGCCGGGGGCATGCCGCGTACATCGCCGACGCCGCCCGCGACTTCGGCCAGGCCGACGACATCACCGTGCTGACCATCGATGTGGTGCCCACAACCGCTGCGGAGACGCCGCGACACCAGCCCGCACTGGCGCCCGCCTAGCACCTTTGCCCACCGAGTACGGTAGCCCGCCTAGCGCGGTAGCCCACCTCAGAACACAGGAGAGATCTGTTGAGACATGCAAGACACAGGCGACGGCTCATGCGCGCATGCGGTGCGGCTCTTTGGCCAGCGGTGGCACTGGTGGCCGCGCACGCGAAGCCGCAAAGTCCAACCGCCATCGCGGCGCCATCCACCGCAGCAGCGCCGGGCGCTGCGTCAGCTGAAGATGCGAAGTTCCGCGCGCTCTACACGGCGGAGTGGGCCTGGCGGCAGCGCATGCGTGGCGAAGAAGACGACGACGAGACGAAGCCACACATCCGTCCGCAGTTGCCAAAGGTCGACCCCGCGACCCAGGCGGAGCGCCTGCAGTACTGGACCGACGTTCTGCGGCAGCTGCATGCGATCGATGCGAAGAAGATCTCGCCCGCGCAGCGCGTGAACTTCGAGGTCTACGCGGCGCAGATCGCGGTGCTGATCAACGCCCAGCACTTCCGCGAGTTCGAGCGGCCGGTGAACTCCGACTCGTCCTTCTGGTCAGACCTCGGCGACGACGACGAAAGCGCCTTCCGCACCGAAGAGGACTACCGCAACGACATCGCCCGTCTGCGCGACCTGCCGCGCTACTTCGACGAGCAGATCGCGAATATGCGCCTGGGCCAAGCGCGTGGCTTCACGCCGCCGCGCGCAACGCTGGGCGGTCGCGATGCGTCCATCGCGGTCGTCGCCAACGCAAAGAGTGCGGAGACGACAGCTTTTTACAAGCCGTTTCTCACCATGCCCGCAACGATCGCACCGGAGGCGCAAGCGAAGCTGCGCGCGGACGCTGCCGATGCGATTCGAACCGCCGTGATCCCGGCGTACGCAAAGCTGCTGCACTTCTGGGATGACGACTACGCGCCGCACACGCAGACATCGCTGGCCGCTGTGGACCTGCCGGATGGCAAGGCCTACTACCAGTCGAAGATCCTTGAGTTTGCCACGGTCACGCTGACGCCCGCGCAGATCCATGACATTGGCCTGGGCGAAATGGCGAAGATACACGCCGAGATGCTCGCCACGATGAAGGACGCACAGTTCAGCGGCGATCTTCCCGCGTTTTTGCACTTCCTGCGCACCGACCCTCAGTTCTACGCCAAAACGCCCGAAGAGCTGCTCATGCGCTCGGCGTTTGTCGCGAAGCAGTTTGACGGCGTGGCCTCCCGCTACTTCGGCTACCAGCCGCGGAATCGCTTCGGCATTCGCCCTGTGCCCGCGGGCATTGCGCCGTTCTACACCTCGGCGCGCGGAGGCCAGAGCACGTACTTCGTCAACACCTATGACCTGCCCTCGCGTGGCCTGTACGCTGTGCCCGCGCTGACGCTGCATGAGTCTGCCCCTGGCCACTCGTGGCAGCTTTCCATTGCAGCCGAGCACAAGGATCTGCCGAAGTTCCGGGACGTCTACATCTCGGCCTACGGGGAAGGCTGGGCGCTCTACTGCGAGCGGCTCGGCACGGAAATGGGCATGTACAGCACGCCTTACACTCGCTTCGGCATGCTCAGCTACCAGGCGTGGCGCGCGGCGCGGCTGGTGGTCGATACCGGCATCCATGCGCAGGGGTGGACGCGTCCGCAGGCGCAGGCCTACCTGCACGACAACACCGCGCTGAGCGACCACGAAATTGAAACGGAGGTCGATCGCTACATCTCCTGGCCTGGGCAGGCGCTGAGCTACTACCTCGGCGAGCTGTCGATCCAGAAAGAGCGTGCGAAGGCCGAGGCTGCGCTGGGCTCAAAGTTCAATCTGCGCGCCTTCCACGATGCCGTGCTCGAAACCGGCGGCGTACCCCTGCCCGTGCTCGAAGAACACCTCGATTCCTGGATCGCCGGCGGCGGCACCGGTCCTTACCCAGAAATGGAGCAGTAATCAACCTTCGCCTTTCTGGTTGCCCTTGCCTTTCTACTTGTCATTCCCGAAGGGAACCTGCTTTTGTCTTAACGACCAACGCAAAGCGTAAGCTCCCAAAAGAGAACTCCCATGCCAGAAATCATCGCACCACCTTTCACCGACCCAGCACTCGCCGCCCGCTAGGTCCAACTCGCCGAAGACCTCTGGAACACACGCGACCCCGAACGTGTAGCCGCGGCCTACACAGAAGATTGCGTCTGGCGCAATCGCGTGGAGTTCCTCCACGGCCGCGACGAGATCACACGCTTTCTCGAACGCAAATGGCAGCGCGAGCTCGACTACCGCCTGCGCAAGGAGCTGTGGGGCTTCAAAGGCAACCGCATGGCCGTCAGCTTCCAGTACGAGTGGCACGATGACAGCGGGCAGTGGTTTCGCAGCTATGGCAATGAACTATGGGAGTTTGCGCCGAGCGGCCTGATGGGGCGCCGCGAAGCCAGCATCAACGACCTGCCGATCGCGGCAGCGGACCGGACACTATTCGCTCCGGGCTTGGGATAGTCCGCGACACAGCGAAGAACACGTTAGAGTAGAGCCACACTTTCATTTCTGGAGAGCGCCTCTCTTGACTTCAAGCCGTCGTCCCCTTGCTGCTTGCCTTTCGTTGTTCAGCCTCGCTCTTGCGGCGCATGCGCAGCGTCACCCTGCCGCCGCGCCCGCCGTCGAAAAGACCACAACGACAACAACGGTCGCCACGGAACCAGCCGAAAAGAAGGGGCCCGGTGCGCTCGCACCCGATGCGACCACGGACGGCTCCGTTGCGTTGGCGAACGGCAAGACGATGGCGTACACCGCGACGGCCGGCCTGCTGGCAGTGGGCGCGACGGACGCGCAGGACGCGATGCTTGGCCTCGACGGCAAGTACCTGCCCGATGCGCCGATGGACATACCCGCAAAGCCCGAAGACCAGCCCCCGACCTCGCACATGTTCTACACGGCCTACTTTGCCAAGGGTGCGGACACGGGCACACGGCCGGTGGTCTTCTTTTACAACGGCGGTCCCGGCTCGGCGACGATGTACCTGCGCATGACCTCGCTTGGCCCGGTGCGCGTGCAGATTCCTGACCTGGAACATCCCGTCGGCGGACCGTACAGGATCGCTTCCAACCCGTACACGCTGCTCGACGTCGCCGACATCGTTTTCATCGATGCGCCCGGCACAGGCTACAGCCGTGTCGAAGGCAAGGAGGCCATGAAGGCCTTCTACGGCGTGGATGAAGATGCCGCTGCCTTTGATCGCTTTATTCGCCGCTTTCTCACCAAGTACAACCGCTGGAACTCGCCCAAGTACCTCTTTGGCGAGAGCTACGGCACCACGCGCGATGCCGTGCTCAGCGCCGATCTGCAACAGCACGGCGTCGATCTGAACGGCGTTGTTCTGCTCAGCCAAATTCTAAGCTTCAACAACTCGGCTGATGGATCGAGCGGCAATCCAGGCACGGAGAATGGCTTTTTTCTCGCGCTGCCCAGCTTTGCCGCAACGGCGTGGTTTCATCACCGGGTCGCGGGTCAGCCAAGTTCGCTGGAGCCCTGGATCCATGAGGTTGAGCAGTTCTCGTTGACCGATTACGCGGCCGCCCTACTGCAGGGCGCGGACCTCGATCCAGGCAAGAAGGCTGCCATTGCCGCCAAGCTGGAAGGCTACACCGGCGTGCCCGCCGCGATGTGGATCAAGGCCAATCTACGCATCACGGGTGGGGAGTTCTCGAAGTACCTGCAGGACGGTGCCGATGTCACCACCGGCCGTCTTGATTCGCGCTACCAGGGCCCCGCAATGAACCCGCTCAGTGCCGACGCCGACTACGATCCTTTCACCGAGTCCGTTGAGTCCTCGATCCTTGCCGCGATGAACACCTATGCGCACGAAACACTGCACTTCGGCCGCGACATGACTTACAAGCAGAGCGCGCGCGAGCCCGGCTTTAGCTGGGACATGAAGCATCGTGCGCCCGGCGGCGGCTGGCCCGGCACCTACACCAACGTCTCGCCGGACCTGGCCTACACGATGAAGGTGAACCCGCACATGCATGTGCTGCTGATGGGCGGCTACTTCGATCTTGGCACACTGTACTTCGGTGCGACGTACGAGATGAAGCATCTGCCCCTGCCCGCCGACCTGCAGAAGAACATTGAGTACAAGTTCTTCCCGACCGGCCACATGGTGTACGTCAACGAAGAAGCGCTGCACAACCTGCATGACCGCACCGCCACGTTTATTCAGCAGAGCGAAAACGGCAAGTAGGCTCAGGACCGGACGCGCGCTTGGCCGTTTGTGGATCGAACGGCCACGTCGCGCGTTCATTTCTTCCGCTCCGGCGCAGTCGCATGGACCCCACGCAGGGCGCACGCGGTGATCCACGCTGCGTCCTCTGCGGCGGTCGTTGTGCTTTGCTTGTCCATGCGCCGTTCGTTGGCTCCACGCACCATGTCCAGCACCGCCCAGGCGAGGGGCCGAAGATCCGCTGCCTCGATCTCCCCGGCCTCGACGCCTTCGGTAAAGAGATCCAGAAAACTACGATGGGCTGTCCGCAGCACCTCATTGGTTTGCCGGCGATGGCGCGCCTCACGGCCAAGCGTCAGCAGCAGCCGGTAGATTGCCTCATGCTTCGGCCAGAAGGAAAGCCGCACGTTGATCGCGTTGGCGAGCTTCTGGCGAAAGCCGGTGGCTCCCGCAGAGCGATGCGCTACCTCAGCCTGTAACTCGCGCACAGCCTGGGCGACCGCCGCTGTATAAATCGCCTCTTTCGAGGCGAAGTACAGGTACAACGTCCCCTTGGCGATCTTTGCCGCCAGCGCGATCTCCTCCGCGCGTGTGGCCTCAAAGCCCTTGCGCCCGAACAGGCGTGTGGCTGCGGCGAGGATTTCGGCGCGGCGCAGCTGGGAGAGCGCCTCCCGGTGACGGGTGCGTGTCGCGGGGCTCGTGGAGGGAGGCACGAGCACACGCTAGCACAAAACCTGCACCCGCATCGTTGAATCCGGCGCGACGCCTGTCTGCTCTAATTGACCGGAGAGTCAGTTCTTGACCTGCCCGAGCAGGAGCGCGGCGAGCGCGAGCCGCAGGACCGGCAGGGCAACGAGGCGCAGGGTAGCGGTTCGGCCGCCAGCGCGTCGGAGACTCCCGTGCAGGACGCTGTCGCCAGTGCTGAGACGGCTCTCAGTCCAAGTGCGGCCGAGTTTGAGCCCGGTGTGCCGCTGGCGCCACCACCCTCCGGTGATGTCCCAAACGCCTCGGCATCAGGTCCTGCTCCGCTCCCGCATGAGCGCATCTTCAACCCCTGGATCATTGCCCTGGTCGTCACCATGGGCACGTTTATGGAGGTGCTCGATACCTCCATCGCCAACGTGGCGCTGCCGCACATCGCCGGCTCGCTCTCGGCCTCGCAGGATGAGTCCACCTGGGTGCTGACCAGCTACCTGGTGGCCAACGCGATCATCCTGCCCATCTCCGGCTGGATCTCCTCCGTGCTGGGCCGCAAAAACTTCTACCTGATCTCCGTCGTGATGTTCACGGTGTTCTCCGCGGCCTGCGGCATCGCGCCGACCCTGGCAACGCTGGTGGTCTTTCGCGTGCTGCAGGGCCTTGCGGGCGGTGGTTTGCAGCCGAGTGTGCGGGCCATCCTTGCCGATGCGTTCCCAGGCGAAAAGCGCGGGATGGCCATGGCGGTCTACACGGTGGCCATCCTGTGCGCGCCGGTGCTCGGCCCAACGCTGGGTGGCTGGATCACCGACAACTACTCCTGGCGCTGGATCTTCTACATCAACATCCCGGTGGGCGTGTTGTGTGCCTTTTTCACGCGCATGGTGCTGCGGGATCCGCCCGCGCTCACGGCCGCGCGGCTGCTGAACAAGGGCAAGAAGCTGCGCATCGACGGCACCGGGCTGGCGCTGGTGTCGATCGGCTTGGCCTCGCTTGAAATCGTGCTCGACCGCGGGCAGGAGCTGGACTGGCTGGGCAATCCGTTCATTGCGTGGAGTGCCGCCATTGCCGTCATTACGATCGTCGGCGCGATCTGGTGGGAGCTTCGGAAAGAACCCCATCGTCAACCTGCGGCTGCTGAAGGAACGCAACTTCCTGTTCTGCTGCGTGATTGTGCTGGGCGTCTACACGGCGCTGTATGCAACGACCTTTCTGCTGCCGCAGTTCATGCAGGAGCTGATGGGCTACAGCGCCACCGAGGCGGGTCTGGCGGTCTCGCCGGCAGGTCTGGTGACGATGATCGAAGTGCCGATTGTCGGCTGGCTGCTGAGCCGCGGCACCGATGCACGCCGCATGATTGCGCTTGGCATCGTGACTATCACCGCCGGCACCTACTGGCTCTCACTCGGCAACCTTGGAGTGGCGGAGAGCAACCTGATCTGGCCGCGCGTGCTGCAGGTCATGGGCCTCGGGATGACGACCGTGCCGCTCAGCACCATCATGTTCCGCTTTCTGCCGGCGGATCAGAGCTCCAACGCGGCTGGCATCTATGCGCTGGTGCGCAATGAGGGTGGATCGATTGGCATTGCGCTCTCAAGCACGTTTCTGCAGCGCACCGCACAGGCGCACCAGACCTACCTGGCGGCAGACCTTACCGCCTCGAGTCCGGCTGCGCTGCAGGCCATGCACGGCGCCGGGGCGGCGCAGGGTTTCTCCGCGGCGAACAGCGGCTATGCGGGCATGACGTTGCTGTACGCGCAGCTGCAACGCCAGGCGACACTGCTGGCCTACATGGACCAGTACCGGATGTTCGGGTACCTCCTGTTCGCGCTGCTCCCGCTGGTGCTGTTCTTGAAGCGGCCACCGCGCATCGTTGGCAAGATCGAGCTGGAAGCGCACTAGTTTCGCCGGGCGGTGACGAGAGTTTCCGATTGTGCGAACACTTGTGCGCCGCGAGCGGTCTATACAGGTGTAAGGCAACGATGGCGGGATCCACGAACCAACCCGAAACAAGCGGAGACCGCGACAGCTTCTTCACGCGGATCGTCGACGAACATGCACGCCTGCTCTACCGCGTGGCGTACAGCGTCTTGCGCAACGCCGAGGACGCCGAGGACGCCGTTGCGGACGCCCTGTTGAAGCTGTTGCGCGGGGACGCGTGGCGGGGCGTTACGAATGAGCGGGCGTTTCTGTCGCGGGCCGTGTGGCGTGTCGCACTGGACCGCTTCCAGGCGCGGCCCGTGCTGGACGGCGGGGATGAGGACGCGGTCGCGGACGGCCGGCCCTCACCCGAGGACGAGGCCGTCGAGGCGAACCAGCGTGCCCTGCTGCAGGGCTGGATCGATCGTCTGCCGGCGGAGTTGCGGGAACCGCTGCTGCTGTCGGCGGTGGAAGGTTTGAACTCGCGCGAGATTGGCGAGCTGATGCATCTGCCCGAAGGCACAGTGCGTACCCGTTCTATGCGGGCCCGCGCGGCGCTTCGGGAGCAGTACGAAACGTTAGGACAAACCCGTGGCCGTGAGGTCGCGGCCAGGGGAGACTACCGATGAACCCGAACGACCCGAACAGCCAGCCCGACCGCAATCACCTGGCCAGCCCCGCAGGGGATGAGTTTGACGCCCACTTCGACACGCAGCTCGACCGCACGCTGCATGAGCGGGCTGCCGCCGATCCGCCCCAGGGCATGGAGCAGCGCCTGGTTGCGCGCCTGGCCAACGCGGCCGAACCCACGCCCTTTGCTGTGGGGGACCGAGGAGGGCAGGGCATCAGCCCTCTCTTTGCCACGGCAGGCGGCATCAAGGCACCACGGTCGCAGGCGTCGATCTGGACCGCGGTGGTGTTGCACGCGGCCATCATTGCGCTGA
>CAXTFS010000034.1:0-16718 GCA_964243395.1 uncultured Acidobacteriaceae bacterium
GTCACAACGTTCCAGCAGCCGACGCAGGGCACCCGCGGCCCCTGGCTACGCCCGCCGGATCGGGCCGCCCCGGGTCGTGCGTGGCGCCCGGTAGCGCAGGCCCGCGTGCTCCGGGCTCGGATGCAGCACCTTGGACACGCGACCGGTCTCGCGCATGCGCCGGTCCGCCTCCGTCCACGAAGGCAGCGCCGCCTCCGCCTGTGTCCAGTGCGCCACCGAGGCCTCATCGCACCAGTGCATCAGCCGCGGCATCGCCGTCTTGTGCGCGCCCGTCACCATGTACTGCCGCATGCTCGCCTCGCTGTCCCACGCGGTCAGCGTCCAGAAGGTCCAGCGCCTATCGGCCAGCAGCGCGCCCTGCTGGTATCCGGCGGCCTTTTTGACCTGACGTAACGAGCGCAGGGTATGCACGGCAAAGAACGGAAGAAACCGGATCGACCGGATCCGCAGGCGGGTCAAGCTCACAAACGGCATCTCAACTCCACACTCTCTTGGACGTCTCTTAGGCTATCGGCCGCCCGCGCCGCTCGCTTCCGCTTCACAGCAGCAGGGTGCAGTCGCCGTAGCTGAAGAACCGGTACCGCGCCCGCACCGCATGCGCATAGGCCGCCAGCACGCGCTCCCGGCCGGCAAACGCGCTCACCAGCATCAGCAGCGTCGACTGTGGCAGGTGAAAGTTCGTCAGCAGACCACCGACCAGCTTGAAGCGGTCATCCCCCTCCGGCCCCGGCGACAGAAACAGCCCGGTGCTGCCGGAGTGCGGCTCCAGTCGCAGCGGATTGCTCTCCGACAACGCACCCCAGTCGGCCTCAAACTGCCGCGCCAGGTGCTCCAGCGTACGCGTCGTCGTGGTCCCCACCGCCACCATTCGCCGCCGCTCCCGCCAGGCCCGGTTCAGGGCCTCCGCCGCACCGGCACCCAGCGTATACGGCTCCGCATGCAGCCGGATATCCTCCGTCCGCTCGGCCCGCACCGGCTGAAACGTCCCCAGCCCAACATGCAGCGTCACCCGCGCAATCTCCACCCCCCGAGCCTCCAGCGCACCGAGCATCGCCGGCGCGAAGTGCAGCCCAGCCGTAGGCGCCGCCGCCGACCCCTGCGCCTGCGTTTGAGCCTTGGCCTCCCTTGCATTGTCGTTCCCGAAGGGAACCCGCTGTTCCCACGCCGGGCGCTCCACACCCTTACCAAACGGCACCGAGTACACCGTCTGGTACCGCTCACGATCCCCAGCCATATCCGGCGCCCCCCGGTCGCGACGAATATACGGCGGCAACGGCAGATGCCCGATCCGCTCCAGCGCCGCATGGAAATCTTCAACCGGAAGAAAGCGCAACGTGCGCTCCCCAAACGCACCCGCCCCCACCACCTCGGCCACCAGGGACGGCTCACCACCGGGCGAAGCAGCAAAACGCAGCGTCTCGCCCGGCTGCACCTTCTTCGCCGGCCTCACCAGCGCCAGCCACACCTGCCCGGCATCGTCCTCACCACTGACCCGCTCCGTCAGCAGCACCTCAACGACACCCTCAGGCTGCGGAGAACCCACCTGCGTGCGCAAACCACCGCGCGTCCCAAACAGCCGCGCCGGCAGCACCCGCGTGTCGTTCAACACCAGCAGATCGCCCGGGGCCAACAGCGACGGCAGGTCAGCAAACTGCCCGTCCTGCCACCCACCCGTCAAACGATCCAACCGCAACATCCGGCTGCCTCCACGAACGGCAGGCGGTTGCTGCGCAATCAGCTCTTCGGGCAGCTCGTAATCGAAAGCAGAAACCAGCATCGGGTCCATTCAGTGTAGGCGCGGCCCCGCAGGCAACAGCCTCGGGAAGCGTCATCTCGACCGAAGCAAACAGCTCCACCGTCCGCGCAGCGGAGAGACCCCGTATTCCGCCGCACACGGCAAAACGCTCCGCCCCAGCCACGCCCCCGGTAATCCACAAACCGTCATCTCGACCGAAGCGCAGCGCAGTGGAGAGAGACCCCTGTATTTTGCTCCCCGCGGCACGAACCCCCCGCGCCAGCACACCACAAAAAGATCAGGCCAGCCGAAAACGGCTGACCCGGTCCTTCTTCAAAGCTGAAGCCGCTTACTTCTTGACCAGCGACTTCGCCTTCTCCACCACGTTGCCGACATTGAAGCCGAACTTGTCCAGCACCTCCGGCCCAGGGGCCGAGGCGCCGAAGCGGTCCACGCCGATCGCGATGCCATCGCGGCCGATGTACTTCCACCAGCCCATCGTGGCGCCGGCTTCGACCGAGATCTTCGGCACACCGTGCGGGAAGATCGACATCTTGTACTCCTCCGGCTGCTCCTCGAAGATCGCAAAGCTGGGCATGGAGATCACCGTGGCGTTGATGCCCTGCTTCTTGAGCTCCTCGGCCGACTTCAGCACCAGCTCCACCTCGGAACCCGTGGCGACCAGGATGAGGTCCTTGCCGTGCTCCTCGAGCACATAGGCGCCCTTGGGCACGCCCTCCATGATCTTGTACTTGGTCGCGTCCATGACCGGCAGGTCCTGCCGCGACAAGGCCAGAAACGCCGCCGAGTGGCGCTCCACCATCAGCTTCCAGCAGGCCGAGGTCTCATTCGCATCCGCAGGCCGGAAGTCCGTCAGCTGCGGAATCGCCCGCAGCGCCATCAGGTGCTCCACCGGCTGATGCGTCGGTCCATCCGCACCCAGGCCGATCGAATCATGCGTAAAGATGTACAGCGAGTGCGAGCTCTGCAGCGCGCCCATGCGTATCGCCGAGCGGCAATAATCGGAGAAGGTAAAAAACGTCGATCCGAACGGGATCAAACCACCATGCGCGGCAATACCGTTCACCGCCGCCATCATGCCGAACTCGCGCACGCCGAAGAAGACGTTGCGGCCCTTCGGATCCAGATGGAAGTTCCCCGAGTCCTTGAAGATCGTCTTGGTCGAGCTGGTCAGATCGGCCGCGCCGCCGAACAGCTCCGGCAGCACCGCCCCCAGCGCGTTCAGGATCACCTGGCCCGCGTTACGCGTCGCCACGGGCTTCGCATCGGGACCGCCCGGGAACGTCGGCAGCGCCTTCTCCCAGCCATCCGGCAGCTTCATCTCTGTGCGCCGCGTGTACTCCGCCGCGAGCGCCGGATTCTCCTTCTTGTAGCTCTCAAAGCGCGTCTGCCACTGTTCCTGCGCTTCCTTGCCCTTGGGCACCGCCTTGCGCCAGTTCTGGAGCGCCTCGTCGGGGATGTAGAAGCTCTTGTCCTCGGGAAAGCCGAAGAACTTCTTCGTCGCCTTGGTCGCCTCCGCGCCCAGCGCCTCCCCGTGTACGCCCTTGGTGCCGGCCTTGGGCGATCCATAGCCGATCACCGTGCGCACGCGGATGATCGACGGGCGCGTCCGCTCCATCTTCGCCGCCTCGATCGCGCTGTTCAGCTCGCCAAGGTCATTGCCGTCGGAGACGAACTGCACATGCCAGTCGTACGCCTTGAAGCGCTCCGAAACGTCCTCGGTAAAGCTGAGGTCCGTCGGTCCGTCCAGCGAGATCAGGTTGTCGTCATACAGCAGGATCAGCTTGCCCAGCTGCAGCGTCCCGGCCAGCGAGCACGATTCGTGCGAGATGCCTTCCATCAGGTCGCCATCGCCGCAGATCACATAGGTGTAGTGGTCGACGATCTTCGACTCGCCGGTGTTGAACTCGGCACCCAGGTGCTTCTCGGCAATCGCCAGCCCCACAGCCTCGGCCAGCCCCTGCCCCAGCGGTCCGGTGGTCACTTCAACGCCCGGCGTCTCGCCATATTCCGGGTGCCCCGGCGTGTGCGATCCCCACTCACGGAACTGCTCCAGCTGCTCCAGCGGCAGATCGTACCCGGCCAGGTGCAGCACGCCATACTGCAGCGCCGACGCATGGCCATTCGACAGCACAAACCGGTCGCGATCCGACCACAAGGGATCATGCGGGTTGTACTTCATAAATTTGTGAAACAGCAGGTACGCGATTGGCGCGCAGCCCAGCGGGGCACCAGGGTGACCGTTCTTGGCCTTTTCCACCTGGTCGACCGCGAGCAGGCGCAACGTGTTGATGGAAAGCTGATCGAGCTCGGAGCCGGTCATCGGTTCCGCGAGGGAGGAGGCAGTTTGATCGCTCATGCGAGTGCAGTTCCTTGGGGAAAAGTATGTGGAGCGTTCGTGCTCCGGGCGCAGCCAGGCGACGGTTCGCAGCGGTCTCCAGTGTACAGGCGGGACACGCCGGTCGGGGGACACAGCCGTGAACCCAGCACAGCTTCCTCCAGGCGGAGGTCAGCGACTCAGAAGTTTGCTCGACTCAGAAGTTTGCTCTTGGCATGCACCGGTGGGAGGAACGCCGCCACCGGCATCCTGCTGGCAGTCCCGGGGCGCGTCCGCAGGGCAGTCACGCCGCCGTCGCCATCAGGCCTGTTCACGATGCCTTGCAGTCACCCTTTCAGTCGCAGCGGAGCGAGTCACAGCAAAGCATCGTCTTCTACGGAAAACAGGTCAGCTAGGCAGTGGCGCGTATCACGTCATCAGCCTGGGGTCCCTTGTCGCCCTGCACGATGAAGAAAACAACGTCTTCTCCCTCCTTGAGCGACTTGTAGCCTTCGGTCTGAATGCTACTGAAGTGAACGAAGACATCCGGTCCTCCGTCACGGCTGAGAAACCCATACCCCTTGGCAGCGTTGAACCACGCTACTTTCCCGCGCATCTTCTCCATGAGACCCAACTCCCTCTTACAGCCTCGAAGCAGAGCCAGCATCCTGAGACGTTGACTCAATTTCGAGCATAGGAGGGCGGAGTAACGAACGTCTGTCTGCTATCTGACAGAGAACAGCGATGTTGCCCCAGTGCACGATGGCGACCCCGTGCGCGCAGCATGATGGCGACCCCGTGCGCGCAGCACGATGGCGCCTCGATGAGCAACAAGGGACGTCGCTCTCCGCAGGAGTTGCTCCCGGCCACGCACATTCTTCTTTGCTGTCATTCCCGAAGGCGATCTGCTTTCCCGCCACCACCCACAACACGTGCGCTGCACCGTTGCCTGCAGCCTAGCGCTTGTGTTCGCCGGACACCGCGGGAGGCTCGGCCTTCGCCGGTGGGGGCGCCGGACGCGCCGCCGACGACGGATGCGGGACCGTGCCATGCGCGGGAACTGCGCCGGACGGTCGCTCCACCCGCAGATCTTCTCCACGCAGGACGACCCCTTCGCCCACCGCTCCGCGCTGCCCCTCAAAACCTGGCCGCGATACCGAGGCTACCGGCGGATCCATGCGATGGAACAGGGGCCGGTTGGCCAGGGCAGCGCCGCCATCCGTCCCGGCCGTACTCGCAGCCGTACCGCCGGGGGCGAACCCACTCGCTCCCGTACCGGGATGCCCCGCCAGCGTCGGCCTTGCCATCTGCGCCGGCAGCGCACGCACCGTCTCGGACGCAACCGCCGTCCGCTCCGGCGTCGCGACCAGTCTCGTCGTCACCGGCTCCTCCGCCAGCTGTTCGGCCCCGCCGCGCATCCCGTGCTGCGCCACCGGCCGGCCCTCGGCAAAGCTCGTCACGGGCATGGCACTCGTTCCAGCCGCGCGATTGCGGTACACCCGCTCGGCCGTTGGCGTCCCCGCAAACACGTTCACCGCGCGCTGGTTGTAGAAAGCTCGCGCCTGTGCCGTGTTGGGGTCATAGATATTGCTGGCATTCACCCGGTTGAGGTACAGCGTGCTGCCATGAAACGGCGGCGCGTACGGCTCGCGCGGACCTAGCGGAAACCAGCCCACCAGTCCAGCGCCCCCGCCGCCAGCGGCCGCACGTGCACCGCCGACAAACCCCACCAGCGCCGGCGCATACACCGCCCGGATCCGCGGCGGTCCCGGGATCCACCCCCAGCGGCCATCCACGCACACCCACCGGCCGTAGTGGAAGGGCGCAAAACCCCACGGCTCCGGCCCAATCCACGTCCATCCCCACGGCGCCACCCAACCCCAGTGGCCGGTGCGGTACGGCAGCCAGCCGAACGCCACCGCCGGGTACCAGACCGGCCCATAGTCTCCCGAGTCCCAGCTGCCATAGCTGGCCAGGTCGGACCCACCCGTTACCTGCGCGTTCAGGTAGGCATTGCTGGCCGCCTCGCCGCTGGCGTAGGAGCTGTCCCGCCCATCGGAGAATCCGTCCAGCCCGTCCGGCGTCTCTGGCCCCAGCGTCTCCGGGGAGGACGCCTGGCCTGAGTTCGGATCAGCCCCGACCACCCGCACACGGTCACCCGCATTCATCACCCGGCTCAACCCGGGTCCGTCCAGCTGCACCTGGCCCGCCAGCACGGAAACCGTCGTCGCATGCGCACCGGGATCGCTGTCCACGCGCACATCGCCCGCCGCCAGCACCGTGACCGCCGCCTCGGCCGTATCCAGCTCCAGCACCGTGCCCGCCTCCAGCGAGTAGCTGCGCAGATGTACCGATCCGGAGGCCAGGCCCAGCTGGGCCAGCGTGTCCGTAAGTGCCGTCACGGTCAGATCCGTCCCGCCACCCAGCCGAACCGCAAGCGTCCCGGCCTCCAGCTCCGCCTGCGCCCCGGTGTCGGTGTAGAGCCGGTCGCCCGTCGTGAGCACCGCATTCAGCTCCGCCACGGCAAAGGTGTCCACACTCGCCGGTTCGGTCGAAACATCGCCGCTCAGCTGGCTCAGGCGCGCAACCCGCGCCGGCGGGTCAGGGGCTGTCGAAGCCCCAGCCGCAGCGACCGTCGATCCAGTCTGCTGCGGGTCGTACGCCGCCTGGGCCGCGTCCGCACCCTGCTCGGAAGCCGGGGCCGAAGTCTGCGGCAGGCCCTGCGCCGGACTCGACAGCACGGGCAGCAGCAACAACAGCAGCCCTACGGCCGCCACCCCGCCCCGTGTTCCCGTTCTCCGCGCCCAGCTCATCCGGCCTCTCCCTTGCAAGCGAACCTGATCATCGCTCACAACTACCCCTCCTGAAAAGACGTTTGAAGGCGCCGAAGGTGGCAGCGGTTCCGAGGTCCTTCACGCCGCAACCGAAACGGGCACACTTTTTTGGAACCGCACACCATCGCTCGGCGTACCTTCGGGTGAACCGGTCACGTTCTGCCATCGTGATCGTTGAAGAGGTCCTATGCGCGTCTTCCGGTCGTCGCTCCGTCTGTTTCCCTTGGTCCCCTCGCTTCCTTTGATCCCGTCACTCTTCCTGGTCCCCGTGCTCCTCTTCGGCCTGCTGTCTCTGGCCGGCTGCCGCATCGAGACCCACAAGAACGGCAAGAACGACAACGTGGATATCGGCACGCCGTTCGGCTCGATGCACGTCAAAACCGACGACACCAATGCCCTCGCCCAGACCGGCCTGACCGGCTATCCCGGCGCCACCCCGGTCCACAAGGAAGGCCACGACAACGGCTCGGCCGACGTGAACATGAGCTTCGGCGGCTTTAAGCTGGGCATCCACGCCGCAGAGCTGCAAACCCCTGACACCCAGGACAAGGTGCTCGCCTTCTACCGCAAGGACTTGGGCCGCTACGGCACCGTGCTCACCTGCAAGGGCAGCCATACCATTGGCCAGCCGGCCCGCACCGGCGAGGGTCTCACCTGCTCCAACGACACCCACGGCGAAGGCGATGACGACCTCGAGCTGAAGGCGGGCTCGGAGCAGCACCAGCACGTCGTTGGCATCACCACCAGGGATGGCGGCACCCGCATCGGCCTGGTCGCGATCGATCTGCCCTCCGATGGGAAGACCCACGACGCGGACGAGCGCGAGTAAGACCACAGACGTAGGCTGCCTCGAACACGCGGGCGCTTCTACCCGGCTGCACTCCCCGCTGCAATCCCGCGCGCCACGGTCCACGGGAACGGCCGTCGACGCACCGCAGCATTGCCGAAGCTTCCGCGGTCCGGTAGCTTCAATGGTGGTGAGCAATCGTCTCTGCATCCGCTGTGGTCAGCCTGTCACGTTGGAAGACGGGCAACTGGTTTATTGCAGCTACTGCGGTGCGCCCCAGATCTTCCTGTCCGAGGAACTGCAGGAGCAGATCCGCGCCGATGCCCTTCCACCCCGGACGGAGACCGCCCCTGCCGCGGACATCGAAGCCGCTGAGGCCGCTGACGCCGCTGACGGCGAGCGTGTACCCGCTCCGCCCGTCCCGCACCGCACCCCCGTCCTCGGCGAAAGCGCCTGGCCCACTGCGGTCGAGTACGCCCTGCTGAGCGGCGGCATCGCCCTCGGCCTCGATCTCGGCGCCATGCTGTTCGCTCCGCTGCTGATCCTGGCCTGGCTCTGGCTGGTCAGCGCGCCCATCCTCACGGTCGGTTTCTATGGCGCACGGGCCCCGCGGCCTTCCGCCGCGTTCGCCGCCCGCCTGGGCCTGCTTACCGGTCTTCTGGTCGCCCTCGGCTCGGCGGTCGTGCTCACCGTCAGCCTGCTGCTCACGCGCTTTGCCTTCCACGGTGCCGCGAGCTTTGACACCCAGTTCGCCGCGGCCGTCGCGCAGGCCCGGGACAACGCGGTCGCACGCTACGGCAACGCCGCCGAACCCATGCTCCGCCTGCTCTACGTGCCCGAGTTTCGCGTCGGCTTTCTGCTCTGGATGGCGGGCATTGCCACTGCCGGCTACCTGCTGCTCGCCACCGTGGGGGCTGGCGTAGCCGGCCTGCTGCTGGGCCGCCGCCGCACCGCCTGAGCTCGCTCCTCTCGTCGTTGTAGGCCCGTCCCTCTCGTCGTCCCGTCGCCGCCCCGCTGCTATCATCGGGCAATCATGAGCGATCCCGCCTCCATCTCCCCGGCCTCCTCCACCGAAGCGTCCGCCCCCGCGCCGCAGCTGCGCGAAAAGGGTCGCCTTCTGTCCGGGTCGGAGATCGAGCGCACCCTGGTTCGTCTCGCGCATGAGATCGTCGAGCGCAACCACGGCGCCAACAACCTCGGCCTGGTCGGCATCAAGCGCCGCGGCGTGCCGCTCGCCAATCGCATCGGCAAGATCATCTCCACGATCGAAAAGCACCCCATCGACACCGGTGTGCTCGACATCAGCTTCTACCGCGATGACCTCTCCACCCGCGACGTGCGTCCGGTTGTTGAAAAGGGCGAGGTCGGCTTCGACGTGGAAGGCCGCGACATCATCCTCATGGACGATGTGCTCTACACCGGCCGGACGATTCGTGCGGCGCTCGATGCGCTCTTCGACCACGGCCGCCCCAAGAGCGTGCAGCTGCTTGTCCTCATCGACCGTGGCCACCGCGAGCTGCCCATCGAGGCCAAGTACATCGGCCGCGTGGTCCCCACCAGCCGCCGCGAGATCGTCGAAGTGAAGCTCCGTGAGGTCGACAACGACGAGCAGGTCATCCTTGTCGAAATCGTCGAATAAGCGCACGAAACCTCGTGTAAACTGCACGAAATCGACCCAAAACAAGACAGTTTTGCCGGCCCTTCCCCTACGCAGGAGCCTTGCACATGAGCACTCAAACTGCCTCCGTTCCCGCTGAAACCACCGACGGTCTACCCCTGCCCTCACCGGTGCAGCCGGACCCCTTGAGCATGAGCGCCGTGCTGCGCATCGTGCCCATGCGCCGCATGTGGTATGCGCAAATCGTCAGTGTTTTAGGCGATTTTCTCGCACTCTTCGCCATCATCGAGTTCATCACCTTCAACCTCCACGCCAGCCCGCAGCAGGTCACCGGCCTGCAGATCGCCTATCTGCTGCCGATCGCAATCCTCGGCATTCTGAGCGGCGTCTTTGTGGATCGCTGGCCGCTGAAGCCCACCATGATCACCAGCGATCTGCTGCGCGCCGGCCTCTGCCTTTTGCTGCTGTTTGTCCACAATATCTGGGGTTTTTACGTGATCATGGCCTCGATCAGCGTGGTCTCCAGCTTCTTTTCGCCGGCGCAGGGCGTCGCCATTCGATCCGTGGTCCCGACGCATGGCCTGCGTTCCGCCAATGCCTTGCTGCAGCAGGCCTTCTTCATCATGCGCATCATCGGCCCCTTCGCCGCGGGTGCGCTGGTGGGCCTGATGGGCGCGAAGTTCTGCTACCTCGCTGACGCGGTCAGCTTCGTGGCCTCGGCAAGTTTCGTTGCAAGCATCGCCCTTTCACGCACCAACAAGCCGCCAGTCGCCGGCGTCGGTGGCGTGGACGCAACCGAGATCAAAGGCATTCCCCGCATCCTCAGCGACATGCGCGAGGGCACCAGCTTCATCGTGCACCACCCGGCGCTGCTGTTTGTTATCGTCGCGCTGGCCGCGGCCATGTTCGTGATGGGCTGTTTCGGCCCGTTGATCGCCGTCTATGTGCGCGATGATCTGCATGCCGCCATCAAGGTCTTCACCATCGCCAGCATGCTGATCGGCGTGGGCATGATGATCGGCGTCAACGCCCTGAATGCGCTCGCGAAGCGCGTCTCGAACACGGCCCAGGTGTACTTCGGCCTGATTGGGATTGCCGGCGGAACGCTGCTGCTGGCGGCCCTGCCGCATAACGGCGCGCTCTATGGCGGTTGCTTTCTGATCGGCTTCGCGTGTGCGGGCATCATCGTGCCGTCGCAGACGCTGATCCAGGGCGAAACACCGCCCGAGTTGCTGGGACGGGTCGGCTCCACGGTCATGTCGGCCATCTTCACCGCGCAGATCGCCGGTCTGCTGCTCTCCGGCGTGCTGGCCGAGTTCACCAGCGTGCGCCGCGTCTTTGCGCTGAGCACGGGCATGCTGGTGGCGCTGGCGCTTGCCGGCAAGCTCTGGATGGAGCCCAAATCGCAGGAGCCGAAATCGCAGGCGCCCACCCCGGTGACGGCCTAGACGTTTAGACCTCCTTCACGCAAGACGCGCGATATTCAGCTTGCCCCAGCGGTCGTCCACATGCACCGCCGAACCCTCACGCAGCTTCATGCGCTCGGCGATCCAGTCAGGGATGTGCAGGATGAGATGACCGTCTTCAACGTACGAGATCGTTTTGGCGACCAGCTGCAGCTTCTTCCCGCCCGCCTCTAACGGGACACAAAACACAAGCTGGCCGTCACGACATTCCAATGGGCCTTCCAACGCAAGGTAGTCCGGATGCATGGCGGCCTTTGTAGGCTTCCCCGCCAGTGGCGCGACATCCCACGGTGGTGCTACGCGTTCACCATCTCACCGAGCACCGCACGTGCCGCTGCCAGGATCGCGTCGACCTCCGCGTCGCCATGCGCGACCGAGACAAACGCCGCTTCATACTGGCTGGGCGGCAGCCACACGCCGCGCTCCAGCATGCCGCGATGGAACCGCGCGAACGCCGCAGTGTCGGACGTGCTCGCACCGGCAAAATCGTGCACCGGCAAGCCCGTGAAGAACCACGTAAACATGCTGCCGACGCGATTGGTCTGCAGCGCAATCCCCCCCTCCGCCGCGATCTTCGCGACGCCGTCTGCGATCGCCGCCGTGGTCCGCTCAAGCTTTGGATAGACCTCCTCCGCATGCTCCAGCAGATAGCCGACGGTCGCAATGCCCGCGGCCATGGCCAGCGGATTACCGCTCAGCGTGCCCGCCTGGTAGACGGGGCCCGCGGGCGCCAGCTGGTCCATGATCTCCGCGCGGCCGCCGAACGCACCCACCGGTAAACCGCCGCCCACGATCTTGCCCAGCGTGGTCAGGTCGGGCCATGCGGGCGTCTCGCCCGTGCCACCCAGTTCGTCCCGGTAGAGCCCCTGCGCGCCGCCCGGCGAGAGCCGAAAGCCGGTCATCACCTCATCGAAGATCAGCAGCGCGCCGTACTTCCACGTCAGCTCCCGCAGGCCGCGCAGAAAGCCCGGTGCGGGCAGCACCGTACCCGCGTTGCCCACCACTGCTTCGAGGATGATGCAGGCAATCGCGTCCGGGTGCGTGGCAAAGGCTGTCTCGACCGCGCCCAGATCGTTGTAGGGCAGCGCCAGCGTGTGCATCGCCGTTTCCGCCGGCACGCCGGCGGAGCCAGGAATGCCAAACGTCGCCACGCCGGAGCCCGCTTTGACCAGCAGCGCATCGGCGTGGCCGTGATAACAGCCCTCAAACTTGATGACGAAGTTGCGGCCCGTGTAGCCGCGCGCCAGCCGGATGGCCGACATGCAGGCCTCCGTGCCGGAGCTCACAAAACGCAGCTTTTCGACCGAGGGAAAACACTGTTGCACCAACTCGGCCAGGTCAGCCTCGGCGGCGGTGCTGGCGCCAAAGGATGCCGAACGGCCCGCAGCCTCGCGGATCGCCGCCACCGCGGGCGGGAACGCATGGCCCAGCAGCATCGGCCCCCACGAGCCGAACATATCGATGTAGCGATTGCCATCGGCATCGGTGAGGTACGCGCCTTCGGCACTGGTTACAAACGGTGGATGGCCGCCCACGGCTCGGAACGCGCGCACCGGCGAGTCAACGCCACCGGGAAGGAACTGCTCCGCGCGGATCTGCAGCGCGGCGGAACGGGAAAGCGAAAGAGCCATAGCTCTTTGAGTATAGAAACGCCCGCAAGAACTTAGTGCCCGAGCCGGCTTATTCGCGAACCCGGCCGGCAAAGGCAGCCCGCACCCGCGCCGCACGATCCTCGACCGAGCCATCTGCTGCATCCTGCAAAAAGGCGACCGACTGCAGCCCGGCGATCTCAAAGCGCTTGCGGCAACGCACGTTCTGGCAGGCCACCTGGTCGTCACGCCGCACCATGTAACTCTTGGCCTTTTCAAAGCGGGCACGGGTTGCGTCGTCGACGTAACCATTGGGGTGATCGCGTTTGCGCCGCACCAGCCACGTCAGGGCGTAGTCGGCGGGCTGGTTGCAGTTGGGGCAGACAAGGGTGTGCGACTTCACTTCGGGCCGCTCCTCAAAGAAGCTGCGCTCGTCCTCTTTGTGAACCGCGCCCTGCTCCTTGACCTCTTTCGGGGCACGCTCAAAGATGGAGTCCAGCTCGTTGGACCAGCGGCTGGCGGGCTCGCCCATGCCACTGCGTGCCGGCCCGGTGCCCCCGGCATTGCCGCGGTTGCTGCCTGGTCCTGGACGCCCGTCCCTGCCACCGCGACCATTGTTTCCGCCGTTCCAATCACCGCGCATCGCCCATTCCTCCGCGTTCGACTCGACCCCGCCGCGCTCGTTTCAGCATAGACCTTTGGGCGCACCGGCGGGCCCTTCGTCACTTTGCGCTTGACGTTCGGCCAGCGCAGCCCCAGCCTTTTGGGGTGAGGCAAACAGGGGAAGACGGTGGCACAGAAAAGAAAAGTCGATCGGTTTTCGGTGATCAAGGCCGTCAAGGCGAACGCCCGCGCGCGCCTGGGAACACCGCCGCCAGGCACGGCCATCCCGGATCGCAAGACCAAGGCAGAACACGGGCCCGCGAAACACAAACAGCCCCTGGCGGACGTTCTCGCCGCGGCACAACGATCGGAGAACGTGTGATGGGGACCGGGCAGAGGAAGACTTTACGGACGCAGTTGGCGATCTTTGGCCTCATCCTGGTCACGGTTGGTGGCCTGCGGGCGCAGGAGAACGGACGCGGTCCCACCATCAGCAAGGAGAACCGGACGATCGCGATTACCGCCACGGAACGCGTGCTGGACGAGGCCGACACCGCCACGGTGCACGTCGGCTTCCTCCTTTATGCGCCGAGCAAGGACGCGGCCTACGCGGCCGGCTCCAGGGCCTCAAACGCTGTAGTGAGTGCGCTGCTGGGCGCCGGGGTCGCCAAGAACGCAATCCAGAGCGAGAACCAGTCGCTGGGGGAGGCGCAGCCTTACAACCAGCCAAACGAGACACCTGCCGATAAAGCCCAGCGAGCGGCGCGTGCGTTCACGATTCAGCAGAGTTGGACGGTGCAGGCGGCGGCGAATGACGCGGCAAAACTCCTCGATGTAGCCGTCAAAGCTGGCGCGAATCAGTCCGGGCAGATCGATTGGAGCCTGCACGACCCCAACGCCGCCCAAAGCGCCGCCGCGACCAAGGCAATGCAGCGGGCGCGCACGCAGGCCACCGCCATGGCGAACGGCTTGGGTGTTCATCTAGGGACGTTGCTGTACGCCAGCAACCAGGTCGATGCAGGTGTTCCTCGTGCTGCCGCAGCGAAGATGGACCGATTTTCGGGCGGACTCACGCCTCTGAACGATTCGCCCGCACCCCTCGCCATCAACGCCCGCGAGATCGAAACCGCCGCCACCGTCTACGCCGTCTTCGCCCTGGAGTAGTCCAAAAAGCCGGACGGCCCGGCCTCCGGTACCCTAGACCCATGCCGATTACCCTGGCGCTCGTCCTTTTCGAGCTCGTTGTCATGCTGCTCGCGCTTTCGATCCATGACTGCGCGCAGGCCTGGATGGCCAACCGCCTGGGCGACGCGACCGGCCGCCTGAGCGGGCGCATGACGCTCAATCCCATCCCGCACTTCGACTTCTTCGGCACCGCGCTCTGGCCGCTGATCTACATCTGGCGCTCGCCGCTGATCCTGGGCTGGAGCAAGCCGGTGCCGATGGTTTCGCGCAACTTCCGCCGTCCTAAGGACGAAATCCTCGCCACCATGGCAGGCCCCGCAGCCCAGATTGGCGCGGCGCTGATCTGCCTGCTGGCGCTGGTGATCGTCAAGCACGCCAACCCCACCGCGGGCGGCACCCTCAGCGTCGCCGAGGCGCTCAGCCTGCGCCAGCTGGACTTCGTCCCGCCGGGTCTGCCCGGCATCTTTCCGCTGCTGCTGTTCTTTTACTTCGGCATCCTGATCAACGTGCTGCTGTGCGTCTTTAACCTGATGCCGCTGCCCTTTCTGGATGGCGGCAAGGTGCTGGTCTACTACCTGCCCTACAACGCGGCGCGCGCCTATGAGCGGTACGGCCTCTGGCTGATGTTCGGGTTCATGTTTCTGGGTTTTGGCATCGTGCTGGCCATCTTTGAGCCGGTGCTGGGCCTGTTCAACAGCCTGCTGTACTCGTTGTGATGGCCAGCCGGCAGGACCCGTGGATGTATCCTGAAGGCCAACTGCAATGAGCCCTCAGACCCCAAGCTCCACCCCGCGTCCGCGCGTTCTCAGCGGCATGCGCCCCACCGGACGGCCACACCTCGGCAACTACATGGGCGCTCTGCACAACTGGGTCCAGTTGCAGAACGAGTACGACTGCTTCTTCTTCATTGCTGACCTCCATGCGCTCACAACCGGCTATGCCGACACCGGCGAGTTGAAGGCCAACATCCGCGAGGTCGCTCTCGATTTCCTTTCCGCGGGCCTCGATCCCGGCCGCTGCGTCATCTTTCGACAATCGGACATTCTGGAACACGATCGCCTCACCACGCTGCTGGGCATGTTTACTCCCGTGGCCTGGCTGGAGCGCGTGCCGACCTACAAGGACCAGCAGGAGCAGATGGCCGAAAAGGAGCTGAACACCTACGGCTTTCTTGGCTACCCTTTGCTGCAATCCGCCGACATCCTGCTGTACAAGCCGGACTTTGTGCCCGTGGGCGCCGATCAGGTACCCCACGTAGAGCTCACCCGTGAGGTCGCCCGTCGCTTCAACGACCTCTACCCCGGGGAGTTCTTTCTCGCCCCGGAAGCAAAGCCATGGGAGATGGAAGCGGTTCTGGAGAAAGCCCGCAAGAACGCGGGCGAACCCAGGGATTCCACACGGACCCACTTCACCACACACCAGCTATTCCAGGCTGCCCACGGCACCAAAAAGCTTACCGGCTTCGGCAAACGCGACATCCTGCCCGAACCGCAGCCGTTGCTCACGCCGAGCCCCAAGCTGCCGGGACTCGACGGCCGCAAGATGTCGAAGAGCTACAAGAACACCATCATGCTCTCGGACCCCGAAGCGGATGTGCGCGAGAAGCTGAAGACCATGGTCACCGACCCGGCGCGTGTTCGGCGTACCGATCCCGGCGACCCCGACAAGTGTCCCGTAGGCGATCTGCACAAGGTCTTCTCCGACGCAGAGACGCTGGCGAAGGTCTACGACGGCTGCACCACCGCCGCCATCGGGTGCATTGAATGCAAGGGCTGGTGTGCCGACGGCATCATGCGGACCATCGCTCCGATTCAAGCCCACCGGCGCGACCTCGAGAGTCGGCCGAGTGTGATCGATGACGTTCTGGACAACGGTCGCGAGCGGGCCAGCAAACGCGTGCGGGAAACGCTAGCGGAAGTCCAAACGGCCATGGGATTGTAGCGATCATGGCAGACGAGCCTACCCTCGACGCAGGCACATCCCCGAGCGAATCTCCAGGCGAGACCCCGGGGGCGGAGGCCGGCCAGACCCGGGCTGACGAAAGCACCGGGGAGGCCTTCCAGTTGGCGGCGCGGCCGGTGCCCGCGCCGCCGCCTCAGCCGAAGCGTGGCAAAAAGACCGAACTTGAGGAAGCCTCGCACTCGCCGTTTTCCGTGGCCATCGGCCAGGTCTATGACGGTCCCTTCGATCTGCTGCTCGACCTGATCCGCAAGCAGAACCTGGATGTCTACGACATCCCGATCGCGCGCATCACGGCGCAGTTCCTGGAGTACACGCGGCACCTGCAGGCGCGGGATGTCGATGCTGCCGGGGACTTTGTCTACACCGCCTCCTTGCTGATCCACATCAAAAGCCGCACGCTGCTGCCGCGCGAGCCCTCGAACGTCGGAGGCCTGCTGGCCGAGGAAGATCCGCGCCGCGAGCTCGTCGAGCGCCTGCTGGAGCATGAGCGTTTCAAGGCCGCCGCGCAGATGCTGCAGCAGAAACAGCAGCTCGAAGAGGCCACCTGGACCAAGCCGGGCATGAAGCGCTTCCTCAACGAGGACGGCAGCGACGTCCCCGG
>CAXTFS010000035.1:0-16611 GCA_964243395.1 uncultured Acidobacteriaceae bacterium
GCACCTCCGGCATCGGCCGCGCCCTGAGCCTCGGCCTCGCCGAAGCCGGCGCGGATGTGGTCAGCACCGGACGCCGCGCAGCGCAGGTGGAAGAGGTTGCGAAAGAGATCGAATCGCGTGGCCAACGCACGTTGCGGCAGCCTGCCGACCTGGCCGACCGCTCGTCCATCGAGATGCTGCTGGAACGGTCTGTCGACGCGTTCGGCAAGGTCGACATCCTGGTGAACTGTGCGGGCAAGATCAAGCGCTCCCCGACCCTGACCGTCCCGGAAGCGGAGTGGCAGGACATCTTCGACACCAACCTGACCGGAACGCTCCGTGCCTGCCAGATCTTTGGCGCGCACATGCTCGCGCGCGGCTACGGACGAATCATCAACATCGCCTCGTTGAACTCCTTTGTGGCCCTGAACGAAGTCGCGGCGTATGCGGCCAGTAAAGCGGCAGTGGTATCCCTGACGCGCTCGCTGGCGGTGGAGTGGTCCAAGCGCGGTGTGCTGGTCAATGCGATCGCGCCCGGCGTCTTTCGCACCGACCTGAACGCCGGGCTGCTCGACAGCACGCCGCGCGGCCAGGAACTGCTGATGCGCACGCCCATCGGCCGCTTTGGCCGGACCGAGGAGCTTGTGGGTGCCGCCGTGTACCTCGCCTCAGAGGCCGCGTCCTACACCACCGGAGGCGCCATCGTCGTGGATGGCGGCTTTCTCGCGAGCGGCGTCAATCAGTAGACCTGCCCCGTGGTGCTTTGCCCTGTTTTCCCCGGTCGAAGCCGGTTTGCTGGCGGGGCGAAACAGGCGTCCCGGCCCGCTACACTGAAGAAGATGCCTCCCCTCTACGACGCCATCATCGTCGGTGCCGGCCCGGCGGGCTGCGCCGCGGCGTACGACCTAGCCCACGCGGGCCGGCGTGTGCTGCTGCTGGATAAACGCAACTTCCCCCGCGGCAAGGCCTGCGCCTGCGGGCTCACCCGCAAGACGCTGAAGGCGCTGCGTTACTCCGTCGATCCGGTGATTGAGCGCGAGTGCCGCGACGTGGTGCTGCAGGAGGCCGGACCGGCCTTCCACTCCGGGCGCCGCCTCGCCGACAGGGGCTGCGAGGTGCGCCTGCGCCTGCGCACACCCTTCTGCGCCATGGCGGTCCGTGAGCGCTTCGACCACTTCTGCCTGGAACAGACGCTGGCCGCAGGTGCAGCCCTGCGCAAGATCGAAGGCATCCTCGCCGTACGCGAGTTCGCCACAGAGGTTGAATTGGACATCGCGACCGCCGCCGGCGAAATGGAGACACTCCGCGCCCCGGTAGTCATAGGAGCCGACGGCTCCAACGGCCAGATGCGTCGCCTGGCAGCAGCCAACGCGCTACAGGGCAGTCAGCCTCCTCCCCCCTTGTCATCCCGCAGCGAAGCATTCCCCTTGTCATCCCGCAGCGAAGCGGAGGGATCTGCTTTTCCCCGCCCCTCGGCCCCCACGGCGACCCTGCCAGCCGAACCCGCCTGGTACGCCCGCGGCTTCGCGCTCGAGGCCACCGTGCCCTACACCGCCCTGCCCGCAACACTGCCCGGCGGCGACGGCGCGCTGGATCTGGTCTTCGACTTCTCCCCCATCGCCGGCGGTTACGGCTGGCTCTTCCCCAAGGGGGATCACGTCAACATCGGGGTGGGCGGCTTTGTGCCACAGGGCACGGGCGCGGCAGCCGGCGCGGACGGCATGGCCTATGAGACCGTCACGCGGGCGCTGCTCGCGGAATACACCCGCGGGAAACTCGGGGTCGACCTGACCACCCTCACGGACGTCCACGTCACGGGGCAGCACCTTGGGCTGGGCGGTCACGACTACCTGCCGCAGGGCCGGATTCTGCTCACCGGAGACGCCGGGGGGCTGGTCGATCCATTGACCGGCGAAGGCATCCACTCCGCGATCGTCAGCGGCCAGGCCGCCGCCGCCGCTGTTCTTGAAGCGTCGACGGCAAACACCGATCCTGCGGCAGTGTATGCGCGTCACTTGCGTCCCCTGCAGGAGACCCTTGCCTTCTCGCACCGCGCCGCGCGCTCGTTCTACCGCGAGCCGGGACGTGGGTTCAAGGTGATGCGCACGCCGTTTCTGCGCGGACTCGTGCTCAAGACCTACGCCGATGGCCTGCCCACAACGAAGCTGCTGACAGTGCTCGCCCGGACCGCCGCGAGTCGCGCCTAGCGGGACAGCCGCTACCGCTCGAACTGCGGCAGATGCTCCAGATCGGTCTCCGGGACAGGCTCCAGCGGCCCGCCGGCCTTGATCCATGCCTTTAGGCCGCCCTGGATCACCTGGGTCTTGCAGTCTTCCTTCTCCAGCATCTTGGCAACCCGCACGCTGGTCGCATCCCGGGCACACGAGCAGTACAGGTAGATGTCGCACTCCGGCGCCATGAACTCGCGCAGGGCAACCAGCTCTTCCTTCAAGCGGTTGGGCTCGACGCGGATGGAGTTCTTGATCCGCTGCATGCCGGCGTCGTAGTAGCCATGCGACCGCACATCGGCGATCACCACGATGCGGTCCCTGGAAGCCGTCTGAAGGTGCGTGTGCAGGTCGCCCGCGGCGATGCGTTGCACGTCAGTGAAGCGCGTATCGCGAACGTAGCTCATCACCAGCCAGAGCACGTAGAGCACCACCACGCCCAGCAGCGTCGCCGCGGTGACATGCCCTACCCGGCCGAGCCAGCCAAGAATCACTTTCAGGTAGCGCGCAAAGATGAAGCCGACGCTGGTCCAGGCCGTCACGTACATCAGCGCGCCGGCACCGTCCATCAGCAGAAACTGGCTTGGCGGCAGGTTCAGGCTGCCTGAGAGCGGGGCGGCCACCGTCGCCAGTCCGGGGATGAACTTGCTGAAAAGCAGCGTACGCGGGCCGCGCTTGTAGAACCGGTTAGCCGAGCCGAAAATGCAGGTTTCCGGATTCATGCTGATGCGGCACAGTCCGGTCAGCAGCCACCAGCCCGTAAACCGTCCGCCGAGGTACATGCAGAAATCGCCGCTGATCGAAGCCGACGCAGCACACAGAATCACCAGGCCAAGATTGAGCCCGCCGCCATGTGCCGCGGCACCCGCCGTCAGCAGCGCAACAGAGATTGGCAGCGGCAGACCGCAGGCCGAAAAGAACAGGATTCCCGCTGTCACCGCATACCCATGGTGCACAACTGCGGACAGCAGATCCATTACGTACGTACCCCAAAGTCTACCGATGAGAAGCGATTCCCCTTGTTGGATGCGCCCGGCCGGATACCAGCATCCGCTTTGTTCCATCGCCGGCTCGGCGCAGGGGGACCTTCAGAAGTGCAGACGCACACCCAGTTCGATCTGGCGCTCGCGGCTCAGCCCGCCCGTCGAGGAAAGCGCCGATCCGAACGCCGGCGTGGTGAGACCTTCCGCCGCCACCGTGCGGGCGTCCTGGAAGACCAACGGCGTAGGCGCCCCGGTGGTCGCGGGTGTGCCCAGCAGAAAAGCCCGCGTCTCCACACGGGAAACGCTCACTGTATTCAGCACGTTGAAGACATCGCCACGGACCTCCAGCCGGCGCCGTCCGCCAAAGGGCAGCTCCCGGCTGCCGCGCAGGTCCAGCTTGCTCCGCGGCGGCAGGCGCAGCGTGTTGCGCCCCACGGTGGGCAGGTACGTCGCTCCACCCGAACCGTTGATCGATTCCCGCCCGCCAGAGAGCCGCGTGCCGCCAAAGATCGTGTAGCTGTACGGTGCGCCGCTGCCGGCCGTGCCAATGCCCGCCAGCTGCCACCCCGATAGGAGGTAGCGCAGCGCCGCGGGCCCCTCGTGCAGGTCGGTTCGGTAGATCAGGTCGCCAGCTACATGATGGGCGAACTGCAGGCTGCTGAGCCCCTTGTCGTAGCCGTCCGTGAATGGGTCAAACTGGCCGTCCTGGCGCGGTGCCGGCGAGAGCTGCGGGCCATAGTCGATCGCACGCGCAAACGTGTAGCTCGCCCGCAGGGAAAGCCCGTGCAGCGCCTGCACGCGCACCTCGCCCGTGCCGCTGTGGTACGTTGCGTTCGCGTTCGAGAGCATCACGCTCACTGGTCCGAAGTGCGTTGAGCGCCTCGCCGTGTACAGCGGCACGCTGAACGCCTGACCCGTGTACAAGCCGGGCCGACCGTCGCCACCCTGCAGCACATAGTTGGCCTTTTCCGTGCTCGGCGCGATGTTCAGGTCGGTGGTTTCCGGCAGCTGCGTCGCCCAGGCGGTGGCATACGCGCCGCGCACCGTCACCCTCCGCCGGAAGTCGCGCTCCAGGCCCAATGTTCCGCGCCCCACCGCAGGCATACGGAAGCCCCGCGCAAACAGCACCGCCGAGGTCGTCTGCGCCACAACCCCGGGCGGCGCGCTCAGGAAGGAACACGGGTAGCCGAACCCCTGGTTCGCCACCTGCGGGCACGCCGTCTCCACGGTGGGCAGAATGCGAATGCTGGTAATCGAGTTCGGCAGGGCCGTATCGGCCAGCGCGGCGTTGATCGTCGCGCCCGGCAGCCGGCCATAGAACATCCCGTACCCAAAGTGCACCGAAAACCATCGCCCATGCCGGCGACCCCCGCCGCCTGGCGCCCACACCAGCGAGGCGCGCGGCCCCACGTTGTTGCGATCCTCAGGGAAGCTCGCCGTCGAGGCCGCCGGGTACCCGGTCACGCCCGCAAGCGCCAGGTCCAGCGCCGCATTGGGCGTCTGCGGAAAGGGCAGCAGCGTGTAGTCATAGCGCACACCCACGCTCAGCAGCAGGTCCGATCGCACCCGGAAGGCGTCTTCGGCGAACCCGGCAACATCGTGGGTGACAAACTGCGTCGCCCCGCTCTGGAAGCTCTGCGTGTAGCTGCGAAAGCAGAAATCGTGCACCTTGGCGTTGATGCTCGGGCAGCCACCGTTCGGGTAGGCATGGACGTTGAACGTGAAGTCGGTGATCCAGTCCACCAGCCCGCCCGCGAAGCCGCCAGTGTTGCCGCTGTCGTACAAAAAAGCGCCTTCAAGATTCGTTGCCGCCAGGATGCGCTCATCCAGCCGGCTCCAGTCGCCGCCAGCGGTCAGCAGGTGATGCCCAAACCGCCACGCGAAGGTGTCGGCGACCTCCAGGCGGCGCTCGTCCGGATAGGCCAGCCGCCCCAGGCTGGCCGGTGTGCCGTAGCGAAAGCCCTCGGGCGCGATGGCCACCTGCGGCGCGTACCCGCCCGGACCGATCGCGGCCTCCCCCGCCGACGGCGTTCCCGCCACCTCGAACTCCAGGTCATGCACCAGCCCGAAGCGCACCTCGTTCTCAACCCGCGAACCGAACACGTGCTGCCAGCGGCCTGTCCTCGCATCCACTGCCACATTGCTTCGACCGATGTCCGGGATCGCCTGGTTGACCACGGCATCGGCGCTGCGGCCAACGCCGCCAAACGGCGACGCGCCCCGCTCCAGCGCATACGTTGCGCTGAGCCGGTCATGCGCCCCCGGTGCGGCGTCCAAACGCCCGAATCCCAGCGTTCGCGAGGTAAACACGTCCGTGGTCCCCATCAGCCCACTCAGGGCGTCCAGCGCGGCGTGGCGCGCCGCCTCCCCCACGCCCCGATTCCCCAGCAGCGCCACCTGCGTCTCCGTGAGCGAAAAGAACGTCGGTGTCTGCGGCGACGAGACAAGGCTCTGGTCCCGCCGCTGCGCCTCGATCGACCCGAACACCCCCAGCCGCAACCGCCGCAGACCTGGCACAACCAGCGGGACGCCGATCCCGCCGCCATACTGCAGGTCCGAGTCGTCCGGCCGCACCCATGCGCTGTTCACCACGCCATCGGCATAGCGCGTTTCGACGGCGAACGGATTCACCGCCGCCCACGCACTCTCCCGCGCCTGGAAGAAAAGATTGCCATGGAAGCCGTTCTCGGACGCCCGCGACGCGACGGCCACAACCCCGCCCGCACCCCCGCCGTACTGCGCCGAAAAGGTCGAGGGCAGCACCCGCACCGAGTGCAGCGCGCTCCCCGCGAAGCCTGAACCTAGCCGCGGTCCGCCCGAAGCCGAGCCGCGCGGCCCGTTGCGGAAACCCTGATCCGACGAGAGCCCATCGGTGGTTTGCGCGTTCTGCGTGACCGGCAGCCCCGCGAAGCTCAGCCCCGTAGCCGGCGATCCGGTCTCGCGCTCCGACCGTGCGGCCGCCGTGTCCTCATCCGAGGTTGCATCCTGCGCCGACCCGCCGCCTGCCAGGGTCGCGTCGTGGGTGGCGGGGTCGGTCGCCTCGGCCGCCTCCCAATCGCGATCCGGCACCGGAAGCGCGACCGCGTCGCCGGTCGCCGCTTCGGCCGGCGCGCCTGTGGCTGCGACGGAAAGGCGCAAACCCGTCGCTTCATGGCCCAGCCGCAGCGGCAAGGCGCGGCTTTCGCCTGCCTCCACGGTTACAACAGCCGCACCGACCCAGACGAACGAGCCCCGCAGCGCCACCGCGCACCGGTAGCTTCCCGGCGGCAGGCCCAGAACGGCGAATTCGCCTTGCGCGTCGGTGCGCGCATAGGACACGTTGCCGGCGTCGGACGAGCTGAGCCGGACTTCGGCAGCGCCTAGCGGAAGGCCACCCTCGTCGCGCAACGATCCCAGCACCGCAGCGTCTACGGGGCCCTGCGCCCGCAGCGCAGGCACACAAGCGACAAGCAGCATCGACAAGGCAAGCAGCATCGGCAGCGCCATACGGCGCCGGGAACACACGCATCGCCAGCGGCCCCTGGGACCGCGTCGGTGTACCACCAAGCCCGAGCTCCGCCCCGGAGAGCAGGCCGGGGCTCCTGAAGGCACAACAGGAGGAGGACACTTCCGCATGGCTCTCGCGCCACGCGGGAGGAAGGAAGTTTCCTCGCAGCGTAGCGAAGGGGCGCGCGCTTGAACACTCCCGTTTTGGGGGAGTGAACCTCGTGCGCAAACAAGAGGGGCGGCCGCCGAAACCACCGCGCTTACCAGGAAGTGTGTGAATACCGGGCGAAAGTAGCCGCGTTCCTGACCTGTTCACGCGAGGAAAGATCGCTCCGTACGCACAAAAGCGCGCGGTAAAACCAGCGCGCGTTTTGTGATGGTTGAACGACCGGTGAACGCCAGCTTAGAACGTGGTTGCCACCGTAAAGCGGAACGTCTTGCGCGGCTCGCGCAGCTGGTAGTCCGCACCGTACAGCTGCAACGCCTGCGCCTTCGAGAAGGCACCGGCTCCCGTCAGCGCACAGGTCACGGCGCCCCCTGCAGCGTTGGCCGCATGCGATGTGCAACCTGGATCCACCTTGGGGAAGAAGTCGTTGAACTGGTAAATGTCCGTCGTGAGTTGCTGCGGCAGATCGCGGTACAGCCGCAGCGGGTTGTAGGCGTAGTAAATCTGGAACGGTGCATTCACGATCGGCAGAATGATTTGGATATAGGCGCCGTTCGACATGCGGGGCACGTAGTTGGTGTGCGGCACC
Organism: uncultured Acidobacteriaceae bacterium; assembly: GCA_964243395.1. Classification (GTDB taxonomy): domain Bacteria; phylum Acidobacteriota; class Terriglobia; order Terriglobales; family Acidobacteriaceae; genus Granulicella. Next base: position 7,432 of record CAXTFS010000035.1, read on the forward strand.
GTGTTCAGGTACAGCGGGAAGTTCAGTTGCGTTCCGCCCAGGCACGCACCGTTGACCACCTGCGGGCAGCCATACAGCGGTGCATTGATCTGCGATTGACCCGCCACGCTCTGGCGCAACTGCGCAGGCTGCGCGTCGAAGTTCATGCCAAAGTCAGTGAACGCTGCAACCGTGACCTGGTTGATGATCGGGATGCGGTACTCCACGTTCGACACGAAGCCTGTGTCCGCACCGACCGACGAGAGCCGGTAGATCGGCAGCGGGATCTGTACATTGCCGAGCGTCGGGTTAGTCGGGTCGCGTGGAACCGTGCTGCCATCGGGATTGGTGAGGTTGAACAGCACACGCGTCGGGATAAACGTGTAGGGCGAAGCTGAACGAATATCAAAGCCGCGCGTATCGTTCTCACCACCGCCGTAGATGCGCTGGAACGGCGGTGCCACTTCGCCGCCGAAGCCGCCGACCGTCTGCGCCTGGATACGGTAGCCAAGCACGTTGTGGCCTTCGCGGTTAATCTTCAGCCCCTTCATCGGGTAGAACTGCCGGTAGACGACGGTGGGGGCGTAGTACTTGGTGTTGCCGCCCAGACCGGCGAACTGGAAGGCGATGTTCAGATCGCGTCCATTATGCGGGCCAACGGCGCGGTCCAGCGTGGAGAACGAGAAGCTTGGCGTCACCTGCGAGCTGATGATGCCGTTCAGCGCGCTGTTGCCGGCAATTCCGGAGCGATACGCGAGCGTCTGGAAGACGTTCAACGTGTTCTGGTTGAACGTAGTGATCGACGAACGCGAGAGCGAGTACGAAATACCCACACGCGCCACGCCCGAGCGGCGGAACAGCTTACGCAGCGCGGTGGCGGTGGAGAGCGTAAGGCCCGTGGTTGACTGGTTGTAATTGGTCAGCAGCGAGGTCTGCGCGTTGGTCAGGTTCGCGCTTTGGCCCTGCGATATGGCGTAGCTCTTGGCCGGGTTGTAATCGAACTTACTCGAGAACACCTGGATGCCGAGCGAGACCGGCTTGTTGCGCAGATAGGGCTCGGTAAATCCGAAGCTGAGATTGCGCGAAAGATCACCCGCATTGGCGGTCAGGTTCAGTGTCTCGCCGAGACCGAGGAAGTTATTGGTTTCGTAGTTGAGCCCGATAAATGTGCCCGACAGACCGCTGATGCCGCCGTTCAACCCGATGGAGTTCTTGCCCTTTTCCTTGAGCTTGACCAGGAGGTCCACGGTGCCGATGTCGGAGTTCGGATCGCTGTTCTGGTGCGTCTCCACGTCCGTGTCGGACTTCAGGGTGTCGAAGTAATTGAGCTGGTTCAGACGCAGCAGCGACAGGTCGACCAGCTGGCTGTTGTAGGGCTGGCCTTCTTCAACCAGCAGCTCGCGACGAACGACCTTGTCCCGCGTGATCGTGTTGCCGGTGAACTCGATGCGCGAGATGTAGAACTTCTTGCCTTCATCGCAGGCGATGTCGAAGGTAACAATCTTCTTTGCTTCATCAAAGTGCGGCGTGGGGTTAGGCACGAAGTTGATGAAGCCGTACTGACCATAGGCTTTCTGCAGCGCCTGGATGCCCTTGCCAAAGGCGGTGTAGTTAAACCAGTCGCCATCCTTGATGGCAAACTGCGCACGCAGCGCCTTGGTGTTTGGCAGCGACTTGTTGCCAGAGAACGTGATGCCGCCAAGACGGTAGCGTGCACCCTCTTCGACCGGAATCAGGATGTCGACCCGCTTGCCGCGGTTGGGCCGCAGCGTGAACGGGTCGATGCCGCCCTCGTTGCGCACGTTGGTCTGCGGTTCCAGCGTGTTGGCCTTGAAGTAGCCCTTGTTGCGGTAGTCGACGCGCACGCGCTCCGCGTCTTCGTCGAGCTTGCTGGCGTCGTACGTCCGCGCAAACAGATTCTCAAGAATGATCGAGTGCGGAATGCCGATGGGCCGCAGGTTCTTCATGGCACTGCGCAGCTCACGCGCGCTCAGGGCATCGTTGCCCTGGAAGGCAATTCTGCCGACCTTTACCGTCGGGCCTTCCTTGATGATGAAGGTCACCGAAACGCGGGCGGGCGGAATCTTTTTGATTTCCGTGCGGATGCTGGAAAACTGGTGCCCGTGCTCGCCCAGCATCTCTTTCAGCACAACCTCGGCGCGCTTGATGCGGGTGGGATCGTACTGGCTCTCCACGGAGAGCGAAACCTTTTCCTTCTTGAAACGCTCGAGGGCATCGGAGGTTGAAAAGGAGCTCAGGCCCTTGTATTCGATCTCTGCAATCGTGGGCTTTTCCTGCACGTACACGATCAGCTGCACGCAGCTGGCATCGTTCACCCGCTCGATGCGCACATCGTCAAAGTAGCCCGTATTCCACAGCGAATTGAAGTCACGTTCGACCACCGCGGGATCGTAGGCATCGCCCGGCCGCGAGTAGAGCCGTGCAACAACCGATTCCTTGGGAATCCGGCGATTGCCGACCACCTGCACCGGGCATAACACCTGGGGCGAGGCCGGAGCCGCCGTGAACTGCGGCCGCGCCTGCACCTGTGCCGCCAGCCCGCCGCCGGACACCGCGGTCAGGACGCAAACAGCCAGCACCGTGAGGAGTGGACTAGAGAAAAAGCCTGGACGCGTGCGCAACGGCTCGCTCGAACAACCTGAAGAGCTTGCGCTCACTCGCATTCCCGTAAAAATGACCACAACCTCACTGCTTGTTTCTTTCAGCCCCGTGCCACGGGAGGTTTCCCCAGATTATAGGCGACGGGGAGAGACGGAGGCGAACCGCACCTCCATGGACCAGGGGCACGCCACCCTCGCCCGGGCGAACGCTTCCCTGCCGTTATGGACGCGCGGGACGCCGAAACCGCTCAGCCAGGGTGCCGAGATCGGCTCCCCGGAGAAAGGTCTCCAACTGCGCTGCCAGCTGTGGTTCGACCGTCTTGACTGGTGCGCCCACGTCAGGGCTCTCCACCTTGAGCAGCATCGGCACCGGGCGGTTGGACCTCGTCTGCATGGGCAGAACGCGGTGCGGATGGGCGTACACGAAGACCATGTTTCCGGTGCTCTCGGTGAACTGCCGGCATTGCCCGCCGTCGCACACGGTGGAGGCCTCCAGCGTCTGCGCCAGCCCGTTGTTGTACGCCGCGCCGACCAGCGCGATGTCGCCGCTCGGGGTCGGGGCAAGCAGCTGGCCATGCCATGTCGGGTCCTCGCCGCGCGCGATGTGACAGACCTCAACGTCGTGCATATCGAGCTCAGGTGAAACCCCCACAGCGATCCGCGGGGAGGCCGCCGCAGCGGCACTGGCGGGCCGCTGGTACTCGCCCCACGTGTACACGACCACGCCGGTCGTCAGCGTGTCCTGGTAGGTGTTAACCAGCTTGTAGTCGCCCAGATGATCGGGCATGGGCGGGATGGCCGCGAGCTGTGCGTCCGCCCTGTGCTGGGCGTGGATATTATCCAGCCCAAAGATCAGCGCCAGCACCAGCACGGCAGCCGCGCGCAGCAGCAGCGGCAGGGCCGGCCGTGGATCCGCGAGGGGCGCAGCCGCCGGCGCGGCAGATACATCTTTGGGATCGCGCCGCAGACGATCGGTGACCGCGAAAAACAGCACAACCGCGAGCAGAAACAGTGCTCCGCCGATCAGGTAATCCGCGCCCTTGGCACGTTCCTGCAGCCACGGGTACGGCAGGGCGATCTTGTAATACACCACCAGCAGGCAAAGCCGCACAAAGTTGAAGACGTAGCCCAGCGTCACCGCGCCTGCCACGACCGGGGCGGCGATGTACCAGCGAAACCGGTACAGGTAGGCGACCACAACGGCGGCCAGGCCCAGCGTCACCGCACCGCGAATTCCATTGCAGCCGGGCGCGATAAACATGCCGAAGTCCGGCGTAAACATCAGGCGCAGGTTGTCCGAGGTGAGGCGCTCGCCGAGCAGGTGGGCAAAGCCGCGCGCCACGGTCGCCGACGCATGCTGCAGCGGCAGATCGACACGCTGGCTGAAGGTCTGCGGCACCGGCAGCACGGCCCCCATAAACAGCACCGGAAACCAGGCCACCCGCAGGAGGCGCGTTCCCCCAAACAGAAGCACCATCCCGGCGGCGTACAGGATCGCCAGCAGGGGCACGGGAGGCAGTTGCACGAGCCAGTTCTTGTGCACTGTGAGCACAAGCATCAGCTGGTCGCGCAGGAAAACAGAGACGGCGGTGCAGGCCAGCACGGCAAAGCCCCACCAGGAACCGTTCGTCGCCCAGCCTACCGAGCGCCACGCACGCAGGATCAGCACGAAGCACACAAACGGAATCGCGAATCCGATGGACTTCAGATCATCGGAGCGCCAGACCATCAGCAGAAAGGAGGCGGAACTGGCGAGCGCAAAGACGCCAGCGACCGCGCACAGGCAGGCGATCCCTGCAGCGCTGCGGGGACCGAGCACTACCTGTCGTTCAACCGAGACTGCGGGGGACGTCGCCGAGGATGGGGAGGACACAGGGGATAGCCAGCCGAATCGAACGGGCCGGCGAAGGCCTAACGGCCCCTGCGGGCGCGTAGAAAGACACGCAGGGAACGGAACCCATACACGCCACCCGCCACACCAGCGAGGACGAGGGTCGGGTTCTCTGGAGAATTACTGCAACCACCCAGGGCAAACGCCGGTGTGGCAACGATTGCCGCGGTTGCCACCAAAGCCACTACCGAAAGCTTCTTCATGCGAAACGCCTCCGCCGCATCATCGTATCGCGGCAAAATCTCATCCAGAATTCTGACCCAGTGGCCGAAACGGGCGTTTGAGCCGCCTCTTATGCCTCGACCTACTACCGTCAAGGTACGGGCTGGCGCGGGCACCGTCAAGTTTCTGCGGGGGTCTCACGATACATCTTTTGCGGGATTCGGCCAGAATTTACCTGTCGGCAACAGCGGCCCCGTTCGCCGCGTCCCAACAGCTGCGCCTTGTAAAATCGGGAAGCGAGAACCGCCGGAGGAGATACAACGCATGGCAACAGCAATGGCGAACATAGAGGGGCTCAAAGGGGTGTACCAGGGTATCAAGATCCGCATGGAGAAGGCTGTCGACGACTTCCGGGCGCACCTGTTGAGCGTCCGCACCGGCCGCGCCTCCGTGCACATGCTGGACGGCATCACGGTGGAATACTACGGCTCCGAAGTGCCGCTGTCGCAGGTCGCGCAGCTGGCCGCGCCCGAGGCCCAGCTCGTCACGGTACAGCCCTACGAGGCCAATCTTGTCGGCACCATCGAAAAGGCGATCCGCACCTCCGGCCAGGGCTTCAACCCCATGCACGACGGCAAGTTGATCCGCGTGCCCATCCCGCCGATGACCGAGGAGCGCCGCCGCGACGCCGTCAAGCGCCTTTCTGTCACGCTCGAGGAACACAAGACGTCCCTGCGCAACATCCGCCGCGACGGCAACGACCTCGTCAAGAAGGCGATGAAGGACAAGCTCATCTCTGCCGACGACGAAAAGCGGTCCAATGAGGAGGTCCAGGCACTGACCGACGGCCACATCAAGCGCATCGAGGAGTTGTTCAAGGCGAAGGAAAAAGAAGTGATGACCGTCTGAGGTCACATCTGAACGCAGGAAAGCCGGGCTGCGCGCCCGGCTTTCCTGTCTCAGCAGCCTGCCCGCGTCCTAGGGGCTTTCTTCCACCGTCTCCGGGTCGGGTGCCTGTGGCGGAGGCGCTGTCACAACCGCCGTTGGCGCGAGTTGCGCCATCTCGCGCGCCGGCCGGCGTCCCGCCCCGTAGCTGCGGTACACGCTGATGTGGAAGCAGGCCTGGTGGAACTCCTCCTCCACATCGATCCTGCCGGTGCGCATGATCGGGAGCAGGTAGGCACGCATCCAGGCCAGCTCGGCCTCATTCATGTTGCGCTTGCCCAGGTCGATCGCCTGGCCGGTGAGGTGGGGCGACGCCGCATCGCCGTCAGTCGCTGCGGCATTGCCGTTTACCCGCTGCAGCCGGGCCTGGTAGTTCACCGTGCGCACCGCGGAGTTCACCTGCAGCGGCTGGTGGAAGCGTTCGTAGTAGGCCCGCGCCGTATCCATGGCAAACAGCACGGTCCAGGGCCGTGCATAACGCCGGTTCACCGGCAGGTCGTCACTCACGTGCAGGCCCTCGCTGGCAGGAAAGCTGACCAGCAGGTGCTGCGACCGCAGGCGTTCCAGGTCGCTGTCGTTGCCGATGCGCTCCAGTCCGTCGCTGGTGCCCATCTGGTTCTGGTGCACCAGAACGTCGCGTGAACCCTTGAGCGGCGCCGGCATGACCAGCCGCCCCTCGTGATCGTAGATCTCCGGCAACACGGCCGGGGTTACCGCGGCTGCGGTGATCGCATCCCGCTCGGCAAGCGTGGTCGGGACCAGGGGTGGGGGCAGGGCCTCCGGCACATAGGCGCCGGTCGGATGATTACGCCGCCGCGTCTCCCCTGGCCGTGTCGCCGGGGGTGCAAGGGCTACTTCGCCGCCAAAGCCCTGTACCACCGAAGGCTGGGTGTATGGCCCGGAGAAGTGGGTTGGATCCGCCGGATGCACGCTCGCCACGGACCCGGGCGGCACAAAGCCGCGCGGATTGACGCCGGCGTTCGGCAGGGCAGCGCCGAACGGGGTGCGGCCCGCAACCTTTGTGGGCGCGGAGTCGGCAGGGCCATCGTCGCGACGGGGCAGACGCTCATCATCGTCGGGGTGCGCTACGCCCTCGGCATAGCTCTGTGCCGGCGCTCCCGCGGGGAGCGTTCCAGAGGGGGGCGCGACCCTGGCGTAGGAAGGGGGATGGTCAGCCGTTGCGGAGGGCTCGATGTAGGCCGGCCGGGTGCGGCGGCTGCGCGCCGGTGCGGGCGTCTCCACCGCGCGGGCCTCGTCCGCGGCGCGGAAACTGCTGCGGCGACCATGGTCCCAGGGCACAAGCGACGGCTCAGACCCACGCCCGCGATGCCCACCCCGCAGGGCAAACTGCGACCCCGCGCGTTCGGCCGAGCCGCCACGCTCTCGCTGCGTTCGGTACATCGGTATGGGGTCGCTCGCCGGCTCCGCGGTGCGCGTGCGGCCACGATGCCCCTTTGTCCCCGCCTTGTCATGGGTGCGCGAGGTGCTCGTTGACGGTGTGCTGCTCTGCCGCTTGCCGGGCGTTGCGGCAGTGCTTCCCTTGCGCCGCCGCGGCGCGCGGGCGCTCGGCCCCGGCATGAACGTGGGCTGGGCAGCCACAGAGACGGGATGGCGCGAACGTGACCGATTCACCGCACCCAGGGGCATGGTGACGAGCAGTGCGGTGCACACCAGCGCCAGCCACCAACGACGGGACAGGGAAGAGCGGCCGCCGGGCAAGGGGGAGCGGCCGACGCCGGAGGCATCGCACCCGGAGGAGCATCGCCGGAGCTTGATCATGAACTGTTTGGAGGCCGTGGAGCCGCCGAGCCCCTTCAGAGTAGGCCACGGACCTTCCGGTCCGTAAGTGACGCGGCGGGTTCGTGATGGCTTGGTCACTCGGAACCACTGATCAGACGACCGGACGACCGGACAATCAGGACCTAGTGGCCGGCGTCCCCGTCCGGGGGCATGACCGCACCGGCTCGCACCCATTGCTCCACTGTGGCGATGTCCGCGTCGGAGATCTTGCCCTTGGGTGGCATCGGCATCGGATCGTCCTTGGGTCCCTCGTGCCGGATCAGCTTCACCAGCAGCGACTGCTCCGGATGGCCCGGCACCAGGACGACGCCATCATGACCGCCCTTCATCAACCCGGCCTGGGTCTCCATCGAGAGGCCGCCGCGGTGGTTCAGACCCGCGTGGCAACGGTAACAATTGGCCTGGAAGATGGGCTTCACCTGCGCGGTGTAGAACTCGGGGGAACTCGCCGGGTTCGCGGCAACCTGGGGAGCGGCTGCGAGTGGCTGAACGCCGCCCAGGCTGGAGCCGAGCGCAAAGGCGAGAGCCGGGACACTTAAGAGGGAGCCGAAAAGAGTGGTGCGTGAGAGCATAGGTCGCGCTTTCCTGCCTTCACTTTAGCGCACCGGCTCCTGGCCGCGCCGCCGTCCTCTGCACGTCCGGGAGGGGTCTGTTCAGCGAATCAATACGTCCGGGCCGACCGCCACGGCCCTTGCTAACTAAACCATTAGTTGCTCGTCAGACTGTGCAGGAGCCACGACCGACCGACGATGCCGCCCAAGCGTTCCATCACGTTGACCGAGGCCGAACTCCGGCTGATGAAGCTGCTTTGGGTGCATGGCGAGTGTGCCATCGCCGACCTGGTTCGCGAGCTTTCCGGGAGCACACCGCTGGCCTACACGTCCGTGCTCACGACCGTCCGCATCCTCGAGCAAAAAGGCTACGTGGAGCACCGGCAGCAGGGCAAAGCCTTCCTGTACAGCCCATGCGTGGCCGAATCGGAGGCCAGCCGCTCCGAGATCAAGCACGTGCTGCAACGCTTCTTCGGCAACTCGCGCGAGCAGCTGCTGATCTCCTTGCTGGGCGATGACGACATCACGCCGTCCGAACTGCAGCGGCTCCGGGACGCGATCGCTGCAGCGCCTGCCGATGCGGACGAGGGGGCCTAGGGCATGAACTTCGTTTCCCAGTTCCTACCTCTATATGCCCCGGCTGCGGCCGGCTTCCTTGCCGCGTCGGTGTGGCAGGGCGCCCTGCTCGCACTGCTTGTCGCGCTCGGGCTGCGCTTTGCACCGGGCCTGACCGCCGGGGCGCGCGCAGCCATCTGGACCGTTGTTCTGCTGCTGACGATGGGCTTGCCGCTGTTCGGCTCCGTGCTGCACGACGCGCCGGCGACCTCCCACGCGACGCTGCGCCTCGGCATCGCGTGGAGCCTTGGCCTGGTCGCCCTGTGGAGCGCCCTGTCGCTGTGGCGTCTCGGCCAGCTGCTCCGAAGTGCCGTCCAGCTCCACGCCCTTGCGCATGGCGCGGTTCCTCTTCCGACGGACGCTGCGATCACGGCTGCGCTGCACCGCGGCGGCCGTCCCGTACAGCTGTGCGCAGCTCCCACCGTGGATCGCCCTTGCGTTGTCGGCTTCCGCAGCCCTCGCATCCTGCTGCCACCGGCCATGGCCGCCGACCTCCCCGCCGCCGACCTCCAGCGCGTGGTGCTGCACGAGATGGAGCACCTGCGTCGCCACGACCAGTGGACCAACCTGCTCCAGAAGCTGGCGCTCGCCTGCTTTCCGCTGCACCCGGTGCTGC